>NZ_RZPF01000364.1:0-6343 GCF_004022735.1 Mesorhizobium sp. M7A.F.Ca.AU.001.01.1.1 | reverse complement strand
AGATCCTGCAGCACAATGTCTATGGCTGGTTCGCGCGCGTCGACCGCGGCCTCTACGATCTTACCGATGCCGGCCGTGCCTCTTTGATCCGTTGGCCGCAGGCATCGCACGACGAATCCCGACACGCAATTTTGAACGCAGCAGCCATATGATTGAAGATTCCCGCAGCGTCCGAGGCGGTCCGCTCGGTTGATTTCTCCGACAAAATATGTTGCTTGTCCCGCCCATGAAGAAGCTCTGCATGACCGCCTTGGCGTCAGTGACACTGAGTTTTCCAGCCAGCGCAATGGACAATGCATTGCGCGCCGGACTGATGAAACTCGATCCCCAAACTCGCCTTGAACAGCGTTGCGACGCCGAAGTGCTCGACCGCATCACCCATGACGATCGCAAGTTCAAAGCCGATCGCGTCGTCGCCTACGCCTTTGCCACGCCCGAGATGGGCGCCGATGCAATCAAGAGCCCGGGTGCTGCGTTTCGCAGCAAGGGGCAGTGGTACAGGCTGAAATTCAAGTGCCAGACCGGGCCGGACCATATGGAAGTCTTGCAACTCCGCTACCGGATCGGCGACGAGATTCCGGAAGCCGACTGGGCAAAGTATAATCTCTACGATTGATTGGCGATCGGCCATGGTTTTGCCTGGCTGTCGGCGAGTGCCGCGAGCATTGGATCTGGCTTGACGTAGCGATGCTTCGGTGATGGCGCCACGCGTGATCCCTTGACGCCAAGGGACCACCAAGTTAGGGCCTCTGGGTAATCGACGAACACTCGGCAAAATCAGCAAGGGCTTCCGGTCGATGGACATTTTTTTCAGCGCTGCCAGCCTGACCGCCCTGCTCCAGGTCATCGCCATCGACCTCGTGCTGGCCGGCGACAATGCGATCGTCATCGGCCTTGCCGCTGCCGGCCTGCCGGCTGACCAACGCAAGAAGGCGATCCTCATCGGCGTGATTGCGGCAACGGTGCTGCGCATCGGTTTTGCCGCAATTACCGTCAAGCTGCTGGCGATCGTCGGCCTGCTGCTGGCCGGCGGCATCCTGCTGCTGTGGGTCTGCTGGAAAATGTACCGCGAGCTGCGCACGTCACATGCCGATGAGCTGGAAGCGACCGAGGCGCTGTCGAATTCGGACCTCAACAGTGACCAAGCAGTCGCCGGCAAGTCGAAGCGCAAGACCCTTGGCCAGGCTGCCTTGCAGATTGTCGTCGCCGATGTGTCGATGTCGCTCGACAACGTGCTGGCGGTGGCTGGAGCGGCGCGTGATCATTTTCCGGTGCTGGTCATCGGCCTTGTGCTGTCGATCGCGCTCATGGGGCTGGCTGCGACCTTCATTGCCAAGCTGCTGCATCGCCACCGCTGGATCGCCTATGTCGGCCTGCTGATCATACTCTATGTCGCGCTGGACATGGTCTATCGCGGCGCGGTGGAGGTCTGGCCACATGTGAACAACGTGGTCGGCTGAAGCTGGCGGACATCCGCGTCTTCACTCCGTCGAAGCAAGACCGCCGTGCGTTTTGCCGCATCGCGGGCCTGCCCATACCAATGCCGCAATAAGTGTGGTACTGCGCCGGCAATCCTGAAAAGCCCGGAAACCCTCTATGTCCGCTCCCCGCGTGAGTTTTGTCAGTCTTGGATGCCCGAAGGCCCTCGTGGATTCGGAGCGCATCATCACGCGCCTGCGCGCCGAAGGTTACGAAATCGCGCGCAAGCATGACGGCGCCGACCTCGTCGTCGTCAACACCTGCGGTTTTCTCGATTCCGCCCGCGACGAGTCGCTCAACGCCATCGGTTCCGCGCTTTCGGAAAACGGCCGAGTGATCGTCACCGGTTGCCTGGGCGCCGAGCCGGACGTCATTCGCGAAAAGCACCCCAATGTGCTGGCGATCACCGGGCCGCAGGCCTATGAGAGCGTGATGGCCGCGGTGCATGAGGCCGCACCGCCGTCGCACGATCCCTATATCGATCTCCTGCCGCCGCAGGGTGTCAAGCTGACGCCGCGTCACTACGCCTATCTCAAGATTTCCGAAGGCTGCAACAACCGCTGCACCTTCTGCATCATTCCCGCACTGCGTGGCGACCTCGTCTCGCGGCCGGCGGCCGATGTGCTGCGTGAGGCTGAGAAACTGGCCAAGGCTGGCGTCAAGGAACTTCTGGTCATCTCGCAGGACACCAGCGCCTACGGCATCGACATCAAATACCAGACGTCGATGTTCGGCGACCGTGAAGTGCGCGCAAAATTCCTCGATCTTTCGGAGGAACTGGGCAAGCTCGGCATCTGGGTGCGCATGCACTATGTCTACCCCTACCCGCATGTCGCCGACGTCATCCCGCTGATGGCGGAGGGCAAGATCCTCCCTTACCTGGATATCCCGTTCCAGCATGCCTCGCCGCAGGTGCTGAAAAACATGCGCCGGCCCGCGCATGGCGAAAAGACGCTCGAGCGCATTCGCGGCTGGCGCGAGGTCTGTCCGGATCTGGCCATCCGCTCGACCTTCATCGTCGGCTTCCCCGGCGAGACGGATGACGATTTCGAGATGCTGCTCGACTGGCTCGATGAAGCCAAGATCGACCGCGCCGGCTGCTTCAAATACGAGCCGGTCCGCGGCGCCCGCTCCAACGATCTCGGTCTCGAACAGGTCCCGCAGGAAATCAAGGAGGCGCGCTGGCACCGCTTCATGCAGCGTCAGCAGAAGATTTCGGCGACACAGCTGGCCAGAAAAGTCGGCAAGCGCCTCCCGGTGCTGATCGACGAGGCGCATGGCACATCGGCAAAGGGCCGCACCAAATACGACGCGCCCGAGATCGATGGCTCGGTGCACATCCAGTCGCGTCGTCCGCTGCGCCAAGGCGATATCGTCACCGTCAAGATCGACCGTGCCGACGCCTATGACCTCTATGGTTCGGCGGTCTGACGCCTCGTTCCGCGTAAATTTACTACATCTGGCGATAATCTAGGCCTCTTAACCCGCTCAGCCGCGATCCGCTCTATGGTTTGCCGACCGTAGATGCGGGAAATGCGGATGAACACCAGACCTGCGGAACAAAATTACATTGCGACGCTGGACCTGCTCAGGCTGGTCGCGGCGATGGCTGTCGTGTTCTTCCACTATTTCTTTCGCGGCGCGGCTGCCGAGGGCATTCTGGCTGAGGGTTATCCGCTTGCGGCACCGTTCGCCCTCTACGGCTATCTCGGCGTCAATCTGTTCTTCCTGATCAGCGGTTTCGTCATTGCCTGGTCGGCGGAAAACCGCAGTTGGGACCAGTTTGCGGTCGCGCGGTTCGTTCGCCTCTATCCGGGCTTCCTGCTCTGCATGACGATCACCTTCGCGATTGTCTTCCTTGCCGGGTCGCCGCTGCTTTCGGCCTCTTTCGTTCAGTATGCCGCCAATCTGTCGATGTTCGCGCCGGCGTTCGGCCAGCCCTTCATGGACGGCGTCTACTGGTCGATCGTTCTTGAGCTGGTGTTCTACGGCTGGGTGACGCTGGCGCTGCTCACCGGGCTGTTTCAGAAACGCAAGCTGGAGCTGATCTTGATCTGGCTGGCGATCTCGGCCTTGAACGAGTTCTTCATCGGCAGCGGCGCCGCCAGGCTGCTGTTCATCACCGAGTTTGGACCGTTCTTCGCCGCCGGCGTGCTGGTCCACCACCTGCATGCGCATGGCCGTTCACTGCCTGCAATGCTGCTGCTTGCCGCCGCGTTCCTGATCTCCTGCGGCACGCTGTCGGTGACGCAGCACTGGATGCTTGGCCACTACGGCATTGCCGTTTCGTCGGCCAATCTGGTCATCGCCAACGTCGTCATGCACGCGGCCTTGATCGGTGCGGTGCTGCTGCGCGGCCGTATCAGGGCATCGGGGCTCACCCTGGCGCTGGGCGGGCTGACCTATCCGCTCTATTTGCTGCACCAGGACATCGGCTATCTCGTCATCAATGCGGCAACGCCCCTTATCGGCAAATGGTTTGCCGCCTTTGGCTGCGGCGCACTTATGCTTTTCGTTTCGTGGGCAATCTGGCGCGCCTGCGAACGACCCGCACAGCGGCTGCTGAGGATTTGGCTCGGCCGCGCGGTCGATGCTGGCCTGGCGCGATTTCGTCGCGTCTCAGCCGGAGCGCAGCCCGCCGAATGAAAAAGGGCGCCTCGCGGCGCCCTCCTCATTTCGATCTCTTGCGCTACTTACTGCGGCAGCTTGTCGTCGACACCCTTCACATAAAAATTCATGCCGAGCAGCGTGCCGTCATCGGCGACTTCGCCATCCTTCAGCCACGGCGTGCCGTCTTGCTTGGCGATCGGCCCGGTGAAGGGGTTCCAGCCGCCGGCGATCTTCTTCTCGGTGGCCTCCGCCATCGCCTTCACGTCGTCGGGCATGTTGGTGTAGGGGGCGAGCTTGACCGCGCCGTCCTTGATGCCAAGCCAGACATTGTCCGGCTTCCAGGTGCCGTCGAGGGCTGCCTGGACCCGGCTGATGTAATAGGGACCCCATTCGTCGGTGAGCGAGGTCAGCTGCGCGTTCGGCGCGAACTTGATCATGTCGGAGGACTGGCCGAAGCCGTGCAGCTTGCGCTCCTCGGCCACCTGCAGGGCAGCGGTCGAATCGGTGTGCTGGACAATAATGTCGGCACCCTGGTCGAACAGCGCCTTGGCGGCGTCGGCTTCCTTGCCCGGATCGAACCAGGAATTCACCCAGACGATCTTGGCCTTGAAGTTCGGGTTGATCGACTGCGCGCCGAGCATGAAGGAGTTGATGCCCATCACCACTTCGGGGATCGGGAAGGAAACGATGTAGCCGGCAACGCCTGCCTTCGATTCCTTGGCGGCGATCTGGCCGAGCACATAACGGCCTTCATAGAAACGCGCATTGTAGATGCCGAGATTGTCAGATGTCTTGTAGCCGGTGGCGTGCTCGAACATCACCTTCGGGAATTTCTTGGCGACCTTCACTTCTGGGTCCATGAAGCCGAAGGAGGTGCCGAAAATGATCTTGCAGCCTTCGCGTGCCAGGCGCTCGAAAGCGCGGTCGGCGTCGGGGCCTTCCGAGACGTTTTCAAGATAGGCGGTTTCGACCTTGTCGCCGAGCGCCTTCTCCACTTCGAGACGGCCCTGGTCGTGCTGGTAGGAATAGCCGAAATCGCCGATCGGGCCGGTGTAGACCCAGCAGGCCTTCAGCTTGTCCGCGGCCTCGGCCGTCGCTGCCAGCGACATGGCGGCGGTCGTGGTCATCAGGGCAATAAGCAGTTTTTTCATCGTGTTACCTCTCTGAGTTAGCCTTGGAGCTTCCCGTTTGTTTTTGTTGTCAACGATCCGGAACGAATGGCTGCCCCAAGGAAGCCGGCGTGTTCATCATCGTCAGACGCTTGTTGCGCGAGATTAGAACGAGAACCACGACGGTTGCCAGATAGGGCAGCGAAGAAAGGAACTGTGAGGGCACTGGAATGCCAAAAGCCTGTGCATGAAGCTGGCCGATCCATACCGCGCCGAAGATGTAGGCGCCGGCCAGCACCCGCCATGGCCGCCAGGAGGCGAACACCACCAGCGCCAGCGCGATCCAGCCGCGGCCGGCGCTCATGTTCTCCACCCATTGCGGCGTGTAGACCAGCGAGAGATGGCCGCCGGCGAGACCGGCACAGGCGCCGCCGAAGATGACCGCGAGGTATCGGTAGCGGATGACCTTGATGCCAAGCGCATGCGCCGAGGTGTGGCTGTCGCCGATCGAACGCAGCGTCAGCCCGGTGCGGGTCTTGAACAGGAACCACATGACGGCGGCGGTCAGTGCGATCGAGATGTAGAAGATCGGATCCTGGCCAAACAGCAGCCTGCCGACCACAGGGATTTCCGTCAGGCCGGGAATGTCGAGGTTGGGCAGCCTTTCGCCGGGCTGGCCGACGAAGCTGGTGCCCATCATGCCGGACAGGCCAAGGCCGAGCAGCGTCAGCGACAGGCCGGTCGCCACCTGATTGGTGGCCAGCGACAGCGTCATGACGGCAAACAGCAGCGAGAACACCGCGCCCATGGCAATGGCCGCCAAAAGGCCGATCCAGGGTGATCCGGTGAGATAGGTTGCGCCGAAGCCGCCGACGGCGCCCATGATCATCATGCCTTCGACGCCGAGATTGAGTACGCCGGAGCGCTCGACCACCAGCTCACCGATTGCCGCGATCAGCAGCGGCGTTGCCGCGGTGGCGATGGTCAGAAGGATGTTTACGGTGATGTCCATCAACGGGCTTCCTTCAGCTTCGGTGCGGCTTCGAGTTTGGCCACGCCTTCCGGTTTGGTCAGCGCCAGGCCGACCAGACGTATGCGGTAGTGGATGAGCGTGTCGCAGCCGAGCACGAAGAACAAAAGCATGC
>NZ_RZPF01000363.1:0-6367 GCF_004022735.1 Mesorhizobium sp. M7A.F.Ca.AU.001.01.1.1 | reverse complement strand
CCGAATGACCGATACGCCTTGTTTACCTGAACGACAGTTTCCTTGCTTTCCGCTGCGTCACCCGGCTTGACGGCAGGAGCGCGAGGGTCTCTCTAAATCTTTCTTAAGGCGGATGTGGCACTGCTTGGCTCCCCAGGGTTGGGATTCAGGCGTTGAATCTGCGAAAAAAGAACGAGATCCCGGTCGACGTCTATATTCCGTTCGTGGAAACCCTGTTTCGCGACGGGCTGACGCTTTCGATCGGCATTCTCGCGCAGACTTTCCTGATCGGCCTGGTCTGGTGGAAGGGCGGCGATCCGCGGTATTTGCTGGTCGCGATCTCGATGGTTCTCATCGGTGTGTTCCGCATGAGAAACTTTCGAAAATACAACAGCATGCCGTCGCCGACGACCTGGGAAGAGGCGCACAAGCGTGAGAATGACTACATTCTCTATGGCTCCCTGCATGGCTTGACGCTTGGCGCTTTCTGCCTGCTCGGCATCTATTTCGCGCGCGATGGTTTCGCCGAAATCGCCTCCGTTTGCCTGACGCTCGCGACGGCGACCTCCATCGCCGGCCGCAACTACGGCTCGCCGCGCATGGTCACCATCCTGACCATTGCCTTGACCTGGCCGATCTCGCTTGGCTTCCTGCTGCGCGGCGACATCTACCATGTCCTCCTCGGGCTGCTGTCGGCGCCGTTCCTGTTCGCCATCCGGAAATTCGCCAACACCGTACGCGATGTGCTTTTTGCGGCCGTCTCGGAAGAGAAGAAGGCCAACCGCATTGCCCAGCGCTTCAACCGGGCGCTCAACACCATGTCGCACGGCCTTGTCATGCTCGGTCCGGACGGCCGCGTCGCGGTGGCCAATGCCGAGGCCGCGCATCTGATGTCGCTCAAGTCGCCCGACGCGCTGCTCGGACGGTCGATCCACGGTCTGTTGATGCGCGGTGTCGCCGGCGGCATGCTGGCGCCCAAGGATTGCCGCTACATCGAGGCGCAGCTGACGCGTGCCCTGCGTGAGGGTCGCGACCGCAAGGTGCTGGTTTCCCTCGCCAACGGCCAGCATTACGAGTTCTCGGCTCGCGAGGGCAGCCAGGAACTGGGCGTCATCACCTTCGAGGACGTCACCGCCCGTGTCGAGGCGGAAGACAAGATCCGCTTCATGGCACGCTACGACAATCTCACCGGCCTGCCCAACCGGGCCTATTTCCATGAATTGGTGGGCGAGGCCATGGCGTCCGGCGATCGCGACCGTCTCTGCGGCCTTGCGGTGCTCGATCTCGACGATTTCAAGAGCGTCAACGACACGCTTGGCCATCCGATCGGCGACGGCTTGATCTATGCCGTTGCCGAGCGGCTTGGCGCCATTGCCAAGCAAGATATCACGGTCAGCCGTTTCGGTGGCGACGAGTTCATGATCTTCTTCGACCGCGTCGAGGATGAGAGCCATCTGACCAGCCAGCTCGACGAGATATTCGCCGGCCTGCAAGGGGAAGTCGACGTCGCCGGTCACGGGCTGCGCATTCAGGCCAGCGGCGGCGCGGTGCTGTCACGGGTCAAGGATACCGATGTCGACGCCATGATCGTGAAGGCGGACCTGGCGCTCTACAAGGCCAAGGAACTCGGCAAGAACAGCTGGCGATTGTTCGAAGCTTCGATGGATGCCGCCTTCCGCAACCGTCAGCTGATGAAGGCGGATCTGCGCACCGCGGTAGAGGGCAAGAGCCTGCGGGTGGTCTATCAGCCGATCGTGGCGATGAGCACCATGCGTATCGCCAGTTGCGAGGCGCTGTGCCGGTGGGATCATCCAGATCTCGGGCCAATCTCGCCCAGCATCTTCATTCCGCTTGCCGAGGAAATGGGCATCATTTCCGAGATCAGCACCTTCGTGCTGCAGGCAGCCTGCGCCGAATGCGCCAAATGGCCCGACCAGACCAGCGTTTCGGTCAATCTCTCGGCCAAGGATTTCCGCAGCCGCGATGTCATCCAGAAGGTTCGCGATGCGTTGGCCGGCACCGGCCTCGCCGCCAGTAGGCTCGAGATCGAGGTCACCGAAACGGCGCTGCTCGACGACAAGTCGCTGACGCGCCAGTATATTGAGGAGCTGAAGCAGCTTGGCGTGCGCATCGCGCTCGACGATTTCGGCACCGGCTATTCGAGCCTGAGCTACCTGCACAAGCTGCCGCTCGACAAGATCAAGATCGACCGCTCTTTCCTGATGGACGTCACCCAGAATCCCCGTTCGCTCGAGCTGCTCAAGGGTATCGTCAACCTGTCGCGGCCGCTGGGGCTTTCGGTGACCGTCGAAGGGGTCGAGACCTTCGAGCAGCTCAAGATCCTGGCGCTGCAGGTCAAGCCTGATCTTGTCCAGGGGTTCCTGTTCGGTTCGGCGCTCAGCGCTTCCGGCATCGAGACGATGTCGAACACGGTATGGCCCTTCGCCAAGGATATCAGGACCGCCAAAAAGGCGGTACGCCGCTGATTTGCGGCGCCTGGCGCATGGTGCCCAGGCACTGAGAGCCCATCCCTGTTTCCATCAGGATTGAACAGGCGCCCAGGCTTTAGGCATTCACTGCATTCGAGGTTTCTTTGCACATCGCGGGCCATGCCAGAATTTCAGCCGCTTCCCGTCATGTTCGAGACACGCTCTTTCCCCGTCGCGACGCAGAAAACGAAGAAAACCACCAATTTTAGTTTTATTTTAGCAATCGTTAACCTTAACGACTGGTAAACGGGCTGCTTCCTGTTTTCATCTTTTACATCCCAAGACCCTGTCGTAGTGTCGGATCGCGGCGGCAATGTACGGGGATTGAGTTGATGATTGTGCAGTTGAGTTCGCTTCGTCCGGTGACGGGCGAGGACGGCAAGGACGCCGCCGACACCATGTCCAGCTTCGCCCGCAACGTTTCGGCGATGCTTGAGCGGACAGAGTACCGCCGCTGCGACAAGGGCGAAGATCTCGAGGACATCTACCGCCTGCGCTACAAGTCATATCGCTCGAACGATATGGTGCCCGACAACGAAAACCATACCATTCACGATGAGCTCGACGAGGCACCGAATGTGTACCGCTTCGGGGTCTATATCGACCAGGAACTCGTCAGCACGCTGCGTATCCATCACGTCACCTTGGCGACGCCGATGTCGCCTTCCACCAAGGCCTTTGGCGACATCGTCATGCCGATGCTTCGTGACGGACTGAGCTTCATCTGTCCCAGCCGGTTTGCGTCCGATCCCGAATGGTCGCGCGTCTACCCGCAGATTCCCTACCTGACGCTGCGGCTGGCCGGCATGGCGTGCTTCCATTTCAACGCGCCCTACTGCCTGTCGACCATTCGTGAGGATCACGCCGGCTTCTACAAGCGTATCTACTACTCGGAGAAGATCAGCGAGTCGCGCGCCTATCCGGGCGTTTTCAACAAGGTCGTGCTCTACCGCGCCGACGTCAACGCAATCCGCGAGCGGTCCTTCTCACGGTTCCCGTTCTTCCGCTCGACGCCAATGGAGCAGCGCATGCTGTTCGATACGCCGCATGTCGGGGAACTCGCGCCGCTGACCATCCTGCCGACGGCAAAATACTATCACGAAGCCGCCTGATACGGCAGGGATCCACACGATTTTGCAGGGCCGACAGGAGCCTTTTGGCGACTTCGGCGTTCTGGGTGAGGCCACGAGCAGCGCTCCGGGTCGATCTGAGGTTTTTGAGGGAACCCGCCATGACCATTTCCACACTTGCGCTAACCCCGCTCATCTCGCTGATCGCCGGCGTGCTGATCCTGGTCATGCCAAGGCTGTTGAACTACATCGTCGCGCTCTATCTGATCGTCGTCGGGTTGCTCGGGCTATTTCCGCATCTAGCCGGCTGAGGCTCCGGCTTAGGCCACGCAAGCGTCCGCCCTTCGGAGTTCCGCATCAAGCATCAGAATCCAGCGATCGGACTCCGTCGCGGCGTCGACTGCTGGCTTCAATCTTTCTTTGAGGCAGTTGTCGGTTGTTGTGCGGCAATAGCGCCATTGCTCTCGGCGCGGCTTTTCGCTATGTGCCTGAAAGATGTCTTCGAAGGGGTATTCCTATGGCTGATCACTCGCCGACTGGTCCTGTCGAACTGGGCGCGAAGATGGACTATGCCGAGCATGACCGCACCTATGCGGGCTTCCTCGCGCTGGCCAAGTACGGCTCGCTGTTTTGTGGCGCCCTGCTCCTGGCGATGGCCTTCGGCTTCTTCGCGGGCGGCTTCTTCTCGGCGACCATTCTGTTCGTGCTGATTCTGGCTGTCGGCGCCTTTATCCTCCGATAGATTTTTCCGACATCTTGTCCACGGCGCCGCCGCGAGGCCGGCCGGCGTCTTGCGGGAAATAGCTTCCGGCCGAAAGGATCATGCGGTGGGACAGACGGTTTTCATCCCTCGTGAGCTCGATGCCAACGAGCCGCGCGTCGCGGCTTCGCCCGATACGGTGAAACGGCTGGCGGCGTTGGGCTTCGACGTCGTCGTCGAGGCCGGTGCCGGTCTGAAATCGCGCATCATCGATGCCGACTATGCGAGCGCCGGCGCTGCTATCGGCAAGGCTTCCGATGTCGCCAAGGCCGATGTGGTGCTGAAGGTGCGCCGGCCTGGTGATGCCGAGCTGAAGAGCTACAAGCCCGGCGCGGCTGTGATCGCCATCATGGACCCCTACGGCAACGATGCCGCCGTGGCAGCTCTTGCCAAGGCCGGCGTCACCGCTTTCTCGATGGAATTCATGCCCCGGATCACCCGCGCGCAGTCGATGGACGTTTTGTCCTCGCAGGCCAATTTGGCCGGCTATCAGGCGGTGATCGACGGGGCTTCGGAATATGACCGCGCCTTGCCGATGATGATGACGGCGGCCGGCACGGTGCCGGCGGCGAAGGTCTTCATCATGGGCGTTGGCGTCGCCGGCCTGCAGGCGATCGCCACCGCGCGCCGGCTTGGTGCGGTTGTCACCGCCACCGACGTTCGCCCCGCCGCCAAGGAACAGGTCGCCTCGCTCGGCGCCAAGTTCCTCGCGGTCGAGGACGAGGAATTCAAGGCGGCCGAAACGGCCGGCGGCTACGCCAAGGAAATGTCGAAGGAATATCAGGCCAAGCAGGCGGCACTCACATCAGAGCACATCGCCAAGCAGGATATCGTCATCACCACGGCGCTCATTCCCGGCCGGCCGGCGCCCAAGCTGGTCTCGGCGGCGATGGTCGCTTCGATGAAGCCGGGCTCGGTGATCGTCGACCTCGCGGTCGAGCGCGGCGGCAATGTCGAGGGCGCCGAAGCCGGCAAGGTGGTCACCACCGCCAACAACGTCAAGATTGTCGGCCATCTCAATGTGCCTGGCCGCATCGCGGCGTCGGCCTCGCTGCTTTATGCCAGGAACCTGTTCGCCTTTCTCGAGACGCTGGTCGATAAGACGGCCAAGACGCTTGCCATCAATCGCGACGACGATCTGGTCAAGGCAACGATGCTGACCGATGGCGGCAAGGTGGTTCATCCGGCTTTCGTGAAAGCCGACCAGCAGCCGGCAAAGGGCCAATATGTCGAGCCGGCCGCGATCCCGGCCAAGACCATGGTCGCCGATGCTTCGCCCAAGAAAGCCGCGCCCAAGAAGGCGGCCGCACCCAAGTCGCCCTCGTCGAAGCCGAAAGGGATCGCGTGATGGACCAGACCCTGCAGAAAGCCCTCGACCAGCTCGACCAGGCCTCCGCCGCCGTCCGGCTGGCGGTGCACAATCTGGCGACCGCGCCCGGCGGCACTGACGCGGCCGGTGATGCCGCGCATGCGCTCTCCGGCGGCGCCATCGATCCCTTCGTCTTCCGCTTCGCCATCTTCGTCCTGGCGATCTTCGTCGGCTACTACGTCGTCTGGTCGGTGACCCCCGCACTGCATACGCCGCTGATGGCCGTCACCAATGCCATCTCCTCGGTCATCGTCGTCGGCGCGCTGCTTGCCGTCGGCATCGCCGCCTCCGGCATTGCCGCGGGCTTCGGCTTCGTCGCGCTGATGCTGGTTTCGGTCAACATCTTCGGCGGCTTCCTCGTCACCCAGCGCATGCTGGCCATGTACAAGAAGAAGGACAAGTAGAGCGCCATGAACGCCAACTTCGCGTCCTTCCTCTACCTCGTCTCCGGTGTCCTGTTCATCATGGCGCTGCGCGGCCTGTCGCATCCGACCACCAGCCGCCAGGGCAATCTCTACGGCATGATCGGCATGGGTATTGCCATCGCCACCACACTGGCTCTGGCGACCCCGTCCGCCGGCCGCTTCGGCCTGATCGTGCTCGGCCTTGCCATTGGCGGCGGCGTCGGCGCCGTTACCGCGCGCCGCATCGCCATGACCTCGATGCCGCAGCTGGTCGCTGCCTTCCACTCGCTGGTCGG
>NZ_RZPF01000362.1:0-6381 GCF_004022735.1 Mesorhizobium sp. M7A.F.Ca.AU.001.01.1.1 | reverse complement strand
TCATTGCCGCGGAGCCGCCACCAGCCGTCGCCCCCAGGAAACGCTCGCTGCTCGGCAGCATCTTCTTCGGCGCCTTCGGCGTGCTGGTTTCGCTGGCGGTCGGCCTGTGGACCGACCAGCTCATACGCGACCTCTTTGCGCGCGCTGAGTGGCTGGGCTGGCTGGCCGCCGGCATGGCCGCCATCGCCGTGCTGGCGCTTGTGGTGATCCTGATTCGCGAATTCCTGGCGATCGCCCGCCTCGCCGAGGTCGAAAAGCTGCAGAAGCGGGCGCTCGATGCGATCGCCCGCGACGATCCCAAGGCGGCACGATCGGTCGTCGACGAATTGTCGGCCTTTGTCTCGGCCAAACCCGAGACCGCGGCCGGCCGGCGCGAGCTGGCCGAATTGCGCGGCGAAATCATCGACGGCGGCAATCTCGTGCGCCTGGCGGAGGCTGAAATTCTCGGACCACTCGATGCCAGCGCGAAAGTGATGATTCTCGAAGCTGCCAAACGCGTCTCGCTGGTGACGGCGGTCAGTCCACGCGCACTGGTCGATGTTGCCTATGTCGTGTTCGAGGCCGGGCGGCTCATTCGGCGCCTGTCGGAACTCTATGGCGGACGGCCGGGAACGCTGGGTTTCTTCCGCCTGGCGCGCAGCGTTCTGGCGCATCTGGCGGTAACCGGTTCGATCGCGGTCGGCGACAGTGTCGTCCAGCAGATCGTTGGCCACGGCCTGGCCGCGCGCCTTTCGGCCAAGCTTGGCGAGGGCGTCGTCAACGGCATGATGACGGCGCGCATCGGCATCGCCGCGATGGAGACGGCTCGACCCCTGCCCTTCAGCGCCGCCAAACGTCCCGGATTGGGCGACTTCCTCTCGGCGCTGACATCGTTCGCAACCAGGAAAGACGGTGCAACGACCCCCTCCGGCAAGTGAGCCGGGCTGGAGTGTCCGGGCATTCGGAATCGTTACCGGACTGCTCTGCGGCGGCCCCGCGGTGACGAAGCATTAACCAATCTTGTTCATGGTCAGACCGGTTCCAAACAGCATCTTTGTTGCCGGGTGTCGTCGATGAAAAGCGTAATTCTATCCAGCGTCCTGTCCCTGGCAACGGTGATTACGACAGTCGTCGGCATTGCCGGAGTGGCCTCTGCGGCGGAGCCGGACAAGCAGTTCTTCCAGTCTGCCGAAGGCAAGTGGATCGGTCCCGGCGAAATCGTCGCCGGCAAGTACAAGGGCACCAAGTTCAACTGCAGCTTCACCGGCTCGACGCCCGACGGCAAGGTCGGCATGTCGCTCGACGGCGGCTGCCGGGTCGGTATGTTCACCCAGCCAATGTCGGCCAAGATCGAGCGCAAGGGCCGCGAGGGCTACAAGGGCAGCTTCATGGGTGGCGCGACCGGTTCCGGCCTCGACATCATCGGCGGCAACGTCGTCGATCCCCGCAAGGTGGTCTTCACCATCAACCGCAACCAGCTGCGCGGCGTCATGCAGGCTCGCATCCCTGACGACAATTCGATGACGGTGACTATCGCCGTGCGCGTCAACGACCAATTGGTGCCGGTGATCGGCATGAGCCTGAAGCGGGTCGACGCGGTCGAAGTCGGTTCCATCGCGCCGAACTGAAATCGCGCCGAACTGAAAAATCCGAAGAAAAAGGCGGCGACCCAACGGTCACCGCCCTCTCACTTGAGCCCATCGAATCAGGCGCTTAGGCCTTGATCTCAAATCAGGGTGTCAGCCCTTGATCGCGGCCGTCACTTCGTCATAGGCCTTGCAGGCGTCGGCCAACGTCGTGGTGCCCTGATACTTGGTTGTCACCGCCTGGACCTTGGCGGTCAGATCAGCCGCCTTGGCCGGGTCCTTGGTGATCGCCTCCTGAAGTGCTGCAGCCATGTCCTGCGCCTTCTTGGTTGCGATCTCCGCCGTGCACTCAGGCGCCTTCGAGCAAGCCGAACCGGCAAGCACCGCCAGGCCGACGGCAACAAACAAAAACTTCTTCATGTCAGTCATCTCCTCAAAAAGGGCGCGACTTGATCGTCGATCACCCTCCAATGGCCGAAGCCGAGCGTCCTTAGCCTTCGATTGCGGCAAGATGCAACGTGTTCCCGGCCTCAACTTGTGTATCGCGCCTGCAACATCGCTGGCGGCAGGATTTGAGGCTACTGTGTCGGCGGCTGCAAAGTTCAGCTGCGAGGCTGCAGCAGCGCCAAGACGGCGGTCGATGCGGCAAGGATAGCAGTCAGAGTCAAAGGTCCAGTCGCGCCATAGGTGTCCACGACATAGCCGCCGACAACCGCGCCGATGGTGATGGCAATTTGGAAAGAGGTGACCATCAGGCTGCCCGCTGCCTCCAGCGCATCAGGCGCCGCGCGCGACATATTGGTCGGCAGCACCACCGGCGCCATGCCAAAGGCGAAACCCCACAGCGTAACGAAGCCGAAGGCAACGCCGATACGCGAGCCCCAAAGCACCAAAGTAAGTGCCGCAACCGCCATCAACGCCGCGGTGACTGCGAGGGCCATGTGGATGTTGGTGTCGGCCATGCGGCCGCCGGCAACATTACCGATCACGGCAGCGACGCCAAACCCGAGCAGAGCCAAGGCAATCGGTCCGGTTGTAAGGAGTGTCACCTGTTCGAGGAAGGGACGCACATAGACCGAGCCGGCAAAATGCCCCGTCATCAGCAAAAGGATAGCCAGCATCCCGAGTTGGATGCCGCGCCGCCGGGTCAGCCGAAATACATCTGCAAGGCTGTTGCTTGCCGTTGCGGGCAAGGTCGGCAGGCTGAGAAACTGCAGCAGCATGGCAAGCGCGGCCAGCCCCGCCGTCATGGCCATGGCACTGCGCCACCCTATCCAGTCACTGATCAACGCGCCCATCGACGGTGCGGCAATGGTTGCGAGCGAGACGCCCAGGGTGACGATCGCCATGCCCCGACCTGTCGCGCTGGCGCCAACCAGCCTCGCCACAACGGCGACCGAAAGTGCCCAGAAAGCGCTGAGAGCGATGCCCAGCCCGGCGCGGCCCAACAGCAACAGCCAGAAATCGGTCGCCAGCGCCGCCAGGACATTGGAACCGACCGCAAGAGCACTGAGACCAACCAGCACCGCCTTGCGGTTCAAGCGGCCGATGAGAACATTGCTCAACATGGCCGTCACGGCGCCGACGGAAGCGGTGGCGGTGACTACCTGTCCGGCCGTCCCCTCGCTGATGCCGAGATCGCGTGCCATTGGCGTCAGCAGACCTGCGGGCAGGAATTCGGCCGACACCAAGGCAAAGCTGGTGGCCGCCAATGAAATGACCGCGAACCAGGTGGCTGCGCTCCACGCGGCTGGTGCATCGGCATCAAGGCCAGTCGCGGCGTCTTCAAGCTGTAATGTTGTGTCAGTCACGGAAAGATCTCCAAAGTTTGGAGGTCTTAAATAGGCGAGTCCGCTCGGATGATATGTATCTTAGAATCCGAAATTCATATCCATTCGTCCGGGAATTGTGCGACGCACAACGCCCGGCGAGACATTGGTGATGCGCTTGAACGCGCGCGCGAAGGATGCCTCCGAATCATAGCCCAAACGGGTAGCGACTTCGGCAACCGACAAGCCGTTTTGGCCCAGCAATTCGCGGGCAAGCTGCATGCGCAGGCGGGCGAGATAGTGTGCGGCACCCTCCCCCAATACCGCACTGAAACGCTCGGCGAAAATCGAGCGCGATTGGCCTGCCACGCCGGCCAGGCTTCCCAGCGTCCAGTTGTGGCCGGGGTCGCGGTGCATGGCCGCCAAAGCGCGGCCTATATGGGGGTCGCGGATGGCTGCGAGCCAACCGGTGGTCGAGGCTCCATTGCAATTGACCCAGCAGCGTATGAGCCGGGCCGTCAGCAAGTCGGCCATACGCGACAGAATCGTGGCGCTGCCCATCTGCGGCTGCGAGGCCTCCACCGTCATGGCCGCCAGCAAAGGACCGACGACCGGGTCATTGCCGGCCACGTCGCAACCCTTGATGACAGGCGGCATCAACGTGATCAATGGGTTGAGCGCATAGGAGTCCAAGGCCATGGAGCCGCAGAAAAGGGTGCTCGTCGCGCCCGTTCCTTGCCGTACCACTTCGCAGACGTTGCCCCCCAACTTGATCACCTGGCAACCTTCGAGCGAGCCCCCTGCAACGTCCGGCGCGCTCGCCAGCCGATGGGCGATGCCTTGCGGCAGCAGCACCAGATCGCCATCGCGCAGCTCCTGCCAACCTTGCGATTCAGTATGAATCCAGCATGGGCCCTGGCCGACA
This sequence comes from Mesorhizobium sp. M7A.F.Ca.AU.001.01.1.1, assembly GCF_004022735.1. Classification (NCBI taxonomy): domain Bacteria; kingdom Pseudomonadati; phylum Pseudomonadota; class Alphaproteobacteria; order Hyphomicrobiales; family Phyllobacteriaceae; genus Mesorhizobium; species Mesorhizobium sp. M7A.F.Ca.AU.001.01.1.1. The sequence continues at coordinate 2,122 of NZ_RZPF01000362.1, read as the reverse complement.
AAGTGAAACCGAAGCAGCTGTTGTTGCGGAAAGTCTATGCTCCATGGGTGCCGGAGTTCGCAGCGGCCATAGTTGACACCACTCAAGCGAAAGTCTTGCAGAACTTCGCTGAGCGCATCCATCGGGATATGTGGCGGCGAGGACGGCCGGGACGAATGGTCAAACATATACGCAATATAGATGCCGAACGTCCGGCAGGCAAGCGGGGACCGTTGTTCCACCAGGTCAATCACTGCAACGGCACCCTACCCTTTCCGGCAGATTTCTCGCCTTGCCTCCCGCTCCAACTGCATGCAAGGAGTGCTGCAAGACACAGGGACAAGAGGCATGGCGGCGGAAGCATCGGGCAGTGATCTGGTTCAGGTGGTGGCGCTGCTTGCTGCCGGTGTCGTCGCCGTTCCCATCTTCAAGCGCATGGGCCTCGGCTCGATCCTCGGCTATCTGGCTGCCGGCGTGGTGATCGGCCCGTTCGGCCTCGGCGTCTTTTCCGAATCGGAAGCCATTCTTCATGTCGCCGAACTCGGCGTGGTGATGTTCCTGTTCATCATCGGGCTGGAAATGCAGCCATCGCGGCTCTGGGGCCTGCGCCGCGAGATCTTTGGCCTCGGTGCGTTGCAGGTCGGCGTCTGCGCGCTCCTGCTGACCGGGGTCGGCATGGCTGGAGGGTTTCCAATCGCGCAATCCTTCGTCGCCGGCGCCGGGTTCGTGCTGACCTCGACAGCGATCGTCATGCAGCTTCTCGAGGAACGCGGCGAAATCGCCGCGCCGAAAGGCCAGCGCATCGTATCGGTCCTGCTGCTCGAGGATCTTGCCATCGTGCCGCTGCTGGCCCTGATCGCGTTTCTGGCGCCCGGCGGTGCCGACACCAGCCTATCGGAGCGGCTGACCGAGGTCGGCATCGGCCTCGCCGCGATCGTCGGCCTGGTTGTGGCCGGCCGTTATCTGCTCAATCCGTTCTTCCGCATCCTGGCGGATGCCCGTGCCCGCGAGGTGATGACGGCGGCGGCACTTCTGGTCGTTCTCGGATCCGCGCTCGCCATGCAGCTCAGCGGCCTGTCGATGGCGATGGGCGCCTTCCTGGCCGGTGTGCTTTTGTCCGAATCGACCTTCCGCCATCAGCTCGAAGCCGATATCGAACCGTTCCGCGGCATCCTGCTCGGTCTGTTCTTTCTCGCGGTGGGCATGTCGCTCGACCTGCATGTGGTCGCGGCGAACTGGCGGCTGATTGCCATCTATGTCGTCGCCTACATGGTGATGAAGGCATTCGGCATCTACATCGTCGCCCGTATCCTGAAAACCAGCCACCGCGAGGCGCTTGAGCGCGCGGTCTTCATGGCGCAAGGCGGTGAGTTCGCCTTTGTCCTTTATTCGGCGGCCGCGGCGGTCGGCATCATCGACGGCAACGCCAATGCGACGCTGACGGCGATCGTCATCATCTCCATGGTGCTGACGCCGCTGGCCATCATCGCCTTGCGCTATCTGACGCCGCGCGACGAGCAGTCGCTCGACGGCGTCGACGTCGCCGATGGCCTGACCGGCAGCGTGCTGATCATCGGCTTCGGCCGCTTCGGCCAGATCGCCAGCCAGCCGCTGCTGCTGCGCGGCATCGACGTCTCGATCATCGACAATGACGTCGAAATGATCCAGGCGGCGGCCGATTTCGGCTTCAAGGTCTACTATGGCGACGGCACGCGGCTGGACATCCTGCATGCCGCCGGTGCCGGCCGGGCGCGCGCCGTGCTGATCTGCGTCGACAAGGCCGATGTGGCTGTTCGCATCGCCCAGCTGATCAAGGCCGAATTCCCACTGCTCACCGTGCTGGCCCGCGCATTCGACCGTGGAACGGCGCTGCAGCTCATACGTGCCGGCGTCGACTACCAACTGCGCGAAACCTTCGAATCCGCACTTGTTTTCGGCGGCTCGGCCCTGGAATCTCTGGGCGTCGATCCCGAAGACGTGGCTGAAACGATCGAAGATGTCAGGCGCCGCGACACCGACCGCTTCGAAACCCAGCTCGCCGAAGGCATTCGCGCCGGACAGCGCTTCCTGAGAGGCAATATCGGCACGCCGATTCCGACACCGCTCTCGACGCCGCGCCGGCCTGGTCAGGCACTCAACGAAG
>NZ_RZPF01000361.1:0-6392 GCF_004022735.1 Mesorhizobium sp. M7A.F.Ca.AU.001.01.1.1 | reverse complement strand
GTCGGCCATGTCGGCGCCGATCTGGGTCTTGCCCTGATCGATCATCGCCGACAGCGTGTCCTTGCTCTCGGCGAAGGTGTGCGCGATTTCGCGGGCGCGCTCGACCAGCGTTTCATTGATCTGGCGGGCGCGGGCCTCGAGTGCCGCATTGAGCTTCTGCGTTCCGGTGTCGAGCGCCTCGGCGCGGGTCTGGAACTCGCTGATCAGCGCCTGGCCGCGTTCGGCGAGCGTGCGCTCGATGCCGTTGAGGCTGGCCTCGAATTCGGAATTGAGGGTGCGCGCGGCGCCGCCTAGCAGCGACACCATGCCGGTGGTGCGATCGTCGAGCAGATCGGTCAACGACCGCGTCAGTCCGTCCGTGGTGTCCGTCAGCTTGGCAATGCGGGTGTCGAGAAGGCTGGCGAAGGCCTCGCCCGAGGTCGACAGACGGTCGGTGATCGAATCGAGCCGGCCTTCGACGGAATCGAAGATCGACATCGAGCTTTCGTTGATGCGGTCGATCAGCGTGTCGCCGGAATTGGTGATCGTCATCGACAATTTGGTCGATGCATTGAGGATCGAGTCGCGAATGATGTCGGAAGCCGCGCCGATCTCGTCCTTCAGCGTCTCATGCGCGCCGGTAATCGAGGCGCGGACGCGCTCGGCATGGGTGACGACGGCTTCGCGCTCGCTGCCGAGGCCGTCGACCAGCGAACGGATGCGGGATTCATTCTCGGAATAGGAGCGTTCGATCTGGTTGACTTCGCTGTGGACAAGCGTTTCCAGTTCGACGGCGCGGGCAAGCGTGCGTTCGATGCCTTCGCCCATCGCCGCGACCTCGCGACGAACGGCCTGGCCGATCATCATGACGCGATCCTGGGCAAGGTTTTCCGGCTCGGTCAGGCGGAAGGCCACTTCGGTCATCGACTGTGCGGCGATGCGCATTTCCTGGGCGCGGCGAATCATGGCGGCGAAGGCCCAGAACAGGATGACGGGCACGATGGCCGCGACGGCGAGGCCGATCAGTTCCGGACGGGCAAGGAACTGGTCGAGCGTGCGGATTCTCCAGATGCTCGGTCCGAAAAGCAGATTGGCCAAACCACCGGCACCGGCGAACCAGGCGAGCGAAACGAAGGCGACGACCCAGTAAATGGTGTTCGAGGCACGCCTGTTGAGGCTGTGCAGGAGCGTCTTGTAATCCTTCTGGCGATCGTCATTGGCCGGCGCGAAACCTGCGGGCTGGGCGCCATTGCGCGGTTCCACGGGGCGCAATTCGGCAGGTTTGGCCTTGGGCGCGGGTTTCGCGGCCTGGTTTTGGTTGACCACCGGCTCCGGGTTCTGTTCCGGCTTATGATTGCGTCCCTCGCGCGCCAGCTCGTCGGCCGCCTGGGATATCTGCGCTTCAAGATCCTCCATCGAAGCCGCGATATCGAGGTCGCCGCTGCCGATCTCATTGCTGAGGTCGAGATCGAGCGCCTTTTCCAGTTCCCTGGCCACTTCGCTGTCGAGAGTTCTCGTCGTCGGTTTCTTTGCCATGCCTTCGCTACCCTGTACTAGCTGCCGCGGGCTTATAATTCTGTTTGTCTTGCCCCGCGCAGGAGGCTGAAAATGGACCCCTCGTATCGTAATGACACAGGGGGGTAAAGAAAACATGCATTCCGCGGGATACGTAAAACTTTAAATATAAGGTTAACGGAACTGTGATTTGGACGCCGCTTTGGCAACATTTTTCCGGGCCATTCATTAACCCGTTGTCCATTGGATTCGCCTAGGTTTTTGGGCGAGTCGAAGAAACGGAGTTCGAGTTCATGCGTGGCGAAAGCGGCATCGCCTTCTCAATGCCCGGGGGAGATGTATCCGGACCAAGACGGTCACGGCCGGTCGATTTGGCACACCTTGCCCGCCAGACAATGGGTGACCGCAGCCTTGAGCAAGAGGTTCTGGCGCTATTTGTACAGCAGGCGCTGTCCGTGCGTGACAGAATAGTCGACGCCGATATCAAGGACCGGCTTCTGCTCGCCCATGGATTAAAGGGTTCGGCACGGGGCGTGGGCGCCTTTGCCATCGCCGATTGCGCCACCGAGATCGAGCACCGGCCGGAAGACGGCCAGACGCTCAAGCGGCTTGGTACGCTGATCGACGAAGTGCGCGATTTCATCGCCGCCATCAACCGCTGAATCCGCGCCGAATCCGATTTGCGGAAAAACGTCATCGGGCGGCGCTTTCATGCGGCAGTTGACTTGTCAGCCGGAGTGATTATCTCGGCTGCAACTCCCTTCAGGTGACAAATGACCAAGCTGACTTTCATTGCCCATGACGGCACGCATTTCGACATGGACGCCGAGAACGGCTCTACGGTCATGGAGAACGCGATCCGCAACGCCGTGCCCGGGATCGAAGCCGAATGCGGCGGTGCCTGCGCCTGTGCCACCTGTCACGTCTATGTCGACGAAGCCTGGACGGCTGAAGTCGGCGAGCCGGAAGCGATGGAAGAGGACATGCTGGACTTCGCCTACGACGTCCAGCCCAACTCGCGCCTGTCATGCCAGATCAAGGTCCGCGATGCGCTTGACGGCTTGGTCGTGCGGGTGCCTGCCCGCCAGGGATAAGCGCAACCTTTTTGCCAACTGATTTTTCCCGCTGTGGCTTGGCAGCGGGGCGATGGTCATGCAGTGTCCTGCTGTTTCACCACAGCGCCGCGCGTCCTCTTGGACGCGCAACGGACGCTGTAGCACTTTTATTTGCGCATGATCCTTTCCGAAAATCGTTCCGATTTTCGGGGTCATGCGCAGCGAGGCACAGGCATGACCGACATCACCAGGACAGACGTGCTTATTGTCGGGGCAGGGCCGGTCGGCCTGTTTGCCGTGTTCGAGCTCGGCCTGTTCGACATGAAGTGCCACCTGATCGACATTCTCGATCGGCCGGGCGGCCAATGCGCGGAACTTTATCCGGAAAAGCCGATCTACGACATTCCAGGCTGGCCTTCGATCTCGGCGCAGGGGCTGGTCGACAAATTGCTCGAGCAGATCGCGCCGTTCAAGCCCGATTTCAGCTACAACCGAATGGTTTCCAGCCTGGAAAAACTGGAGGACGGCAGTTTTCGCGTCACCACCGACGAAAACGAGGTGTTCGAGGCCAAGGTGGTGGTGATTGCCGCCGGCGGCGGCTACTTCCAGCCCAAGCGTCCGCCGATCCCCGGCATCGAGCCCTATGAAGGCAAGAGCGTCTTCTATTCGGTGCGCCGGATGGAGGATTTTCGCGGCCACGACCTCGTCATTGTCGGCGGCGGCGACTCGGCGCTCGACTGGACGCTGAACCTGCAGCCGGTGGCAAAGAGCGTGACGCTGGTGCACCGGCGGCCTGAGTTCCGCGCCGCTCCCGACAGCGTCAACAAGATGTATGCCATGCAGGAGATGAAGCAGCTCGAATTCCAGGTCGGCCAGGTGACCGGATTGACCGGTGCCGACGGCCAGTTGTCATCGGCCACCATCAAGGGACCGGATGGCGACGTCGAGGTGCCTTGCACGCGCATGCTGCCGTTCTTCGGCCTGACCATGAAGCTCGGACCGATCGCGGAGTGGGGTCTCAACCTTCACGAGAACCTCATTCCGGTCGATACCGAAAAATTCCAGACATCGGTGCCCGGCATCTTCGCGGTCGGCGATATCAACTGGTATCCGGGCAAGCTGAAGCTGATCCTGTCGGGTTTCCACGAAGTGGCGCTGATGGCGCAGGCCGCCAAGCGCATCATCAGCCCCGGCGAGCGCATCGTTTTCCAGTACACGACCTCATCGACCAGCCTGCAGAAGAAGCTCGGCGTCTCCGGCTGAACTTTACTCGGCCAGCATCGGCGCCGCATTGTCGGCGTAGCCGCGAAGCTCCTTTTCGGGCATCAGCGTCAGCGTGATCAGCCCCAGCAGCAATGTAGCGGCGGCGACGGCAAAGATCATCACGAACGGCTCGATCGTCGCGCTATGGCCAGCGATCCGCACGCCTTCACCGGCAAGCGGCAAGCCGTAGCCCAGAGCGACCGCGCCGAGCATGGCGACCCCAAGCGCACTGCCAAGCGAACGCAGGAATGTCAGCACGCCCGTCGCGACGCCGAGATGCACGCGATCGACGGCGTTCTGGACCGACACGGTGGTGACCGGAAACGTCGTTCCGGTTCCAAACCCGATGCAAATCGTCAAGACCTCGACCTCCAGCAGCGTTGCATATCCTGCGACGACGGCCAGCAGGCAGAGGCACAGCATGCTGAAGACGACGCCCACCATCGCAATGCGCTTGTAGTGGGTGAAATGCGGGATCATACGCCCGCTGAATGCCGCGCCGCCGACGGTCCCCAGCAGAAGCCCAAGCATCGCGATGCCCGACTCCGCTGCCGACAAGCCGAGCCCCGCCTGAAGATAGACGGGCAGGTACACAGCCATGCCGACGCTTGCGGCCTGAAGCAGGAACATCGAAAGCGTGCCCGCCAGAACGATTGGATTGCCAAGCACTTCGAGTGAGATGAGCGGCTCGGCGGCGCGCATGAGCCGCAAGGCAAAAGCGCTCCAGAAAATCGCCGAACCGCAGAGAACGCCGATGACTTCAAGCGAAGTCCAGGGATAGGCGCTGCCGCCCCAGTTCAAGGCGAGCAGCAGCAGCGCCGTGGCAATTATCAGAAGCAGCGCGCCCAGGCCGTCGATGCGATGGCGCTTTGCGGCAATGGGCAGTTTCTTGAGCGGCTTGTTGATGATCGCCATCGCAAGAAAACCAAGCGGAATGTTGATCCAGAAGATCAGTGACCAGTGCAGGTGCTCTGCGAAAGTGCCGCCGAGCAACGGACCGGCAATGCTGGCGACAGCCCATGTGCCGGAGAACCAGGCGGCATAGCGTGCCCGCTCGCGCGGCGGCACGAGATCGCCGACGACGGTCTGCGTCAAAGCGAACAAGCCGCCGCCACCGGCGCCCTGGATCGCCCGCCCGACAACCAGCACAAACATGTTGGGGGCCATCGCGCTGACCAGCGATCCCGCCAAAAAGATCAGGATCGCGGCATAGACGGTCGGCCGGCGGCCGTAGACGTCGGAAATCTTGCCGTAGAGCGGAGCCACGGCTGTAGCGGTCAGGAGATAACCGGTGACGATCCATGGCAGATAGTGTGCGTTTCCGAGCGCATGCCCGATGGTCGGCATGGCCGGCGCGACAATGGTCTGATCGAGTGCCGCCAACAGCATCGACAACAGCACGCCGCCGATGATGGCGTTCTTTTCGCGCTCTGTTATCGGCGTGCCGGTTTCCGCCATCGTTTTCTCATCGACAGCCTGGTCCATGATCGTTCATCCATAAGCTTGCGATTTGACCGGCGCTGTTCAGCCGCTCCGGCTTCATGACCGTTTGGATCGCATTGGTGTTTTAAGCTCGTCTGGCGAGCCTGATATATGTCGTCCCATATAGGCCGGTTTCGACGGCGGCTCGAAAGTTTTTCGAATCTGGCACTACGTTTCGGTGAATTGGCTTTCAGTTCGGGTGCGTTCAGGCCGGCGGCAGTCGTCCGTTGCCGATGCGCTCCATGCGGTAGCGCAGCAGCCGCAAGATGCGGCTTTCGAAATTGACGCTTTCGACGCGGTCGAACTGAAGCTGGGCGCGGTCGTGCCTGGCCAGAACAGCCGCGGTGATCGCGGCCGCCTTGGCCTTGGCGGCGTTGCAGTTCTTTTGCGGGTAGGTGGCCTTCAAGGCCTCTTCGAGTTCGCCGCCATGGTTCTTGGCGATTTCGACATGGCGCTCCTCATGGCGCTTGATGTCGGCCGACAGCGTATCCCAGAACAGCCTGACATCGGCATCGGCCTTGCGCGGCCGGCGCCACTCGGGAAGGATCACCTTCACCTTGACGGTCACCACCGCGTCGGCAATCCGGCAGGAACTCGGTGTCTGCGCATAGCTGATACGGGTGGTGAAGGCCATTTGCGTGGCGCCCGGGTGCCGCGTGCCGGTGCTTTTCACCTCCGGGCCGCGTTTGGAGAGTTGTGCCTCGATGTCGTCGAGGGTGCTGCCGCCAATGGCGAAATAGCTGTACGTCTTGACGAGATTGGCCGCCGCCGCCGGGTGCGGCGTTATGGCGAGCAGCAGCGCGCAAGCCAAGGATTGTTTCACGCCCAAGGACTGTTTTTTCATGCCAAGCATGGATCGTTTCATCATGTTGCCTCTTCGACCACCTTGCTTTACGGCCGTTGCCGGCGCAATGAAATTGATCCGCCAGGGATCACACATGATTGATGAACTCCATGGTCGATGAGCAATGACGGCCAGGCGATGGCAATTGGCGCATGGACGCCATCTCGACCTTGGCGGCAAGGCCGTGGTCGTCGGCATCCTCAATGTCACGCCCGACAGCTTTTCCGACGGCGGCCAGTTCGACGCTCCTGAAA
>NZ_RZPF01000035.1:0-16270 GCF_004022735.1 Mesorhizobium sp. M7A.F.Ca.AU.001.01.1.1 | reverse complement strand
GGCCAATCCTGGCCGAAAGCGTCTGGTCTGAACTTCCGCCAATGAGCGTGTTCAGCAGGCGAGAAAAGGCAGAACCGACATTGCTGAGATAGTTGGCCATGCCGCCCTCCCCCGAGGTAGTCGGCGGGCCCGAAGGCCCGCCTTGCGCATTAGATCGCGTCTGCCGTGCCCAGCTTGTAGGTGGCTTGCGTCGAAGGCTGGTTGTGATCGCCGTACAGGACCAGGACCGCCGACCATTCGCATGTGTCGGTCGCGCCGCGAGAAAGGTTCGGCGTGATCTGCGTCCGGACGAACTGGCGGGCGCCGGCGAGGTCGATGTCGACTTCGTAGGTGCCGGTTTCGACCGAACCGCCGGAGTCACCGGTGGCGACGACAGCGGCCGCGAAAGCCGTGGCGAAGTCAGCCACGCCAGTGCCGGCGAGCGCGGTGGCGTCCTGGAAGTTGCCGGCGAAGGTCAGGGTCTCGCCGGTTTCGAGCGTCGCGGTGAAGGCGATCACCAGCTTGGCGGACTGTGCCATGCCAATGCCTTCAAGTTCGCGATCGATCCAGGCGCAGTCGACTTCGGTGGCGTCACCGGAGCCGGCTGCCACGGCTGTCTTGTTGATTGCAGCAAAGGCAGTGCGGCTGTAAGCGCCGCCGTCGAGCATATTTGCACGCATGTTGGAATCTCCTTCTCGTGCGTTTTCGTCTCCGCCGAATTATTCCGACGGAGTTACAGCAGCGGCGCGCCGCTGAATTTCAGCGCCAATGACCTCGACGGCGGCGGCAAGCGTCTTCACGTCTTCGCCACCGGGGAGGGTTTTGGCCAACTTGACCTTCTGGAGGTGGTGCATGCTCTCCCAATCGTCCGGGATGGGCGCTGCGGTCACCTCTTTGATTTCGGCCGGCTGCTTCGGCTCAACGGAGTCGGCTACCTCGAAGGTCTCGATGCCTTCCGGCACGTTGACCAACTCGGCAGCCTTCTCCCTGAGCATCTTGCGAGCCGTATCCGGCGTCACACCAAAGATGCGGCCGGTCTTGGTGGAATGGACCGGCACGAGGCCGGTCTTTTTGACTACTTTCACGAAGATCTCCTGATCAGTGAGTCAAAGAGGCGCTTACGCGCCCCAGCGAACGCCCGGGATGACCGACACGGCTTCGAGGTAGCGCATGTCGAAATCCGCCTCCGCCGACGCCTTGATGTAGGTCAGGTCGTTCTGGAAGGCCGACACGGCAACGCCGTTGGTGACCACGGTCGCTTCGGTCGAGACCGAGAACGAGATGCCCATGCCCTCGCCGAAGAGGACGTGACCGAAGGCGATCAGCCAGATCTGCGTCTCGTCGGTGCCGGCGCCGCCATTGACCGGATTCTGGGTGGTGACCAGGACCGGCTTGTTGCGCCAGATCGGGCTCGCAAGCTGGAGTTCCGGGTAGTAGCGGTTGCCGTTGCCGTCGCGCATGTTCTGCAGGTGGATGAACGTGCGCGGGGACATGACCCACTTGGCGCCCAGCATCGGCAGGTTGGCATTCATCATGCCGAGCTCCGCCGAGGAAGCGTCCGCCTCGATCTGCGCGACCGTCGGCGCGGTGCCGGTGGCCGTCAGGGTGACGGTGGTGACGCCTGCAACGGTGGTGATGCCCTGCGGGGTGTAGGCCGTGCCCTCGCCGATGTAACCGGCGCGGTCGATCTCGACGCCCATGACGTTGGCCATGTCCATCTCGACCCAGGAGCGCACATCCGGCAGCGAATAGCGGATGAGCTGGTTGGTGATCGGCACGAGGGCGTCGACGTACTTCGCCACCATGTTGATCTCTTTGAAGGTCGGCTGGCTCTTGGCGATGGCCTGGCCTTCACCACGCCATCCGGCGGTGGCGCTCGAACCCGCCTTCGGCATCTTGTAGCTGCCGTTGATCAGCGGCACGCGACGCGGGCCACCCTGCAGGAACGTGGTCGTCGGGCGAAGAACGTCGATGATCTCGCTCGACATGGCTTCCGGAAGCAGAACGCCGCCAGCGGCCGCCGAACCCGAATTCAGGGCGCGGGTCTTCTGGGCGGAGTCGAACTCGCGGGCCACATGGCCGTAGCCGGCCGCCTCGAGGTGACGGAAGACAGCCTTGGGGCCGCCGGCCTTCTCTTCGATCCAGGCGCGAGCCATGGCGGCGATCATGAGCCCGGTCTTTTCGACCGTGGTCAGCTTGACCGCGACTTCAGCGGGAGTGCGCTCGACGGAGCCGGCCGGATCGTTTGCCGGAAGAGCGGCGCGGGCGCGGGCTTCATCAGCCTTCGTCAGCGCATCGATCTTCTTCTCGATCTCTTCGAGTTCGGTGTTCTTGGTCTCGAGGCCGGTGAAATCCTCGGCGGACATGTCAGTCTTGTCCGTGAGGGCCTTGATTTCGCCGACCAGTTCTTTCAGCCGGGCTTTCAGGATTGCGAGCATGGTTGTCTCCTTTTGCTCATGAAAAAAGCCGCCCTTGCGGAGCGGCTTGTTGATCCGGCGGTTGCCCGGCCCGGAATTCTGGAATGTGGTGTTAGGCCTCGATCAGACCCTTGGAGGCGAAGCGGGCGAGGATGGCTGCGGTTGCCGCCTTGGCGGCCTCTACTTCTTCCTCGCATGGCGGCGCTGGCGGTTCTGCCGGCTCGTCGTCGGGGTCGTCCTTCTCGACGTCCTTGGTCCCGAAGAACTTCGCCATCGTGGCGCCGACGGACTCGAGAAGGCGCTGGAGAGCAGTCAATTTTTCGGTTGCCTCGGCCGTGTCCAGTTCGATGGAGATCGAGCCGACTGACGTTGGCTTCTTCTCCGACTCCGGCTCTTCCTTCGCCTTGGTCACGCGATCGCAGATGGACTGCGAAACCTCGTCGATCTGCCGGATGGTGAGATCCAGCGGCAGGACCAGTTCGCCGACCGATTCACCCTCACGCTCGATCACGAGTTTCACTTCGTCAGCATTGCGGAGCACGACGATGTCGGCTTCCTTGATCTGTGCGGCGAAGGCGTCGAGGACTTCGTCCGTGAGAAGGTCCATACCCTTCTTCTCGTCGGTGACGTCGGCCACCGGCAGTGGATCAAGGCCGAGAGCATCACGAGCTTCATCGACGGTAGCTGTTCCGTCTGCGATTGCCTTCTCAGCAAGCAGGAACCGGTCCGCCTTGATGCCGCGGAACATGCCGCTCCAGGCGTCTGTCAGAAATTCCACAGCGAGAGCGTGAACGCCCTTGTTCACACCTTCATCGACGATCCAACTGTCGATGACCTCCCCGGTCGCTTTCGCCAGGCTGTCGGAGAATGGAGCGCCTTTGTTTTCGGCATGATCGGGATCGATCGTCACCTTCGCACCGACGAACTTGACTGCCTCGTCTTGGGTTGTCGCCTCAAGCGTCATGTCGGCGACGGGAACGAAGGTCTTGGCCGTCGGCGCAAACGCCTTGTCGATGACGAAGATCGAGCGGTTGCCATTGAGATCGAAGTGCTTGGCGCGATACTCATCCATCGGGATGAGCAAGCCTTCCGGGGTCTTGGCCCAGTTGTCGAGAACGTCCTCAAGCAGTTCACGAGCGAGGTTCATGTCGCGGCCGGCTGCTTTAATCAGACTCTGCGGGCTCGCGGGAATCGCCACAATCGACGCCTCGAGTAAAATTGACTTGTTGAACTGGATACCGCCTGTCCATCGCTCCTCGTCATCGAGGATCATTTCGTAGTTGTCCCAATCCGGCATGAACCCGATGGAGCAAGCCCGGATACCTCCGTTTGCAATCATCCACTCGGTTTCGTCGATCTCCTTGACCGGACCGCCCGCAGGAAGAAGGACGATGTCTCCTTCAATTCGGGGCGGGCGCCCCTTTAGAACCTTCTCGAGATTGCCCCAACTGCCAACAGGCCATGTGCGCGAATTGTGGAAAAGAAGGGCGACCGGGTTGCGCTCAAACTCAGTTGTGTCGATACCGGCAGTAACAATGATGTCACCATAGCGGTCCACCGCCTGGGCATTCATGACAAACCGCGCCGATCGCGATTCCTTATTCCACGACGCCGGCGCCTTCGCGGCCTTCATAATCGGAGCGACATCTGATCCAATGTCTTTGCGCTTCGCGATGATTTCGTCGATGCTGATTTTCTTAGGCATGCGCCCAACTCCTTTTCCTTGTTCGCGGACGCGCGCAGAACATCAATCTCGCGTCGCAACTCGGCGATCAGTTCGTCTTTTTCGGTATGAGTGAGCCAGCGGCCCAGTTTCGTCATTTTGTGGCGAAGGCGACCGACCTCGGATTTCTCGACAGAGGTCTTTACGTCGTGGCAGATCCGACAAAGCGGCTGCAAATTTGGATAGTTTGTCTTCCCGCCTTTGTAGACTGGAATGGTATGGTCGATGTGCCACTCGGAGTGGCCACCATTGAAGTCGAGACTTCGGTCGCAATGCGAGCATTTCCCGTCGGTCTTGGCAAAAATCAAAAGCCGTGTGATCGGCTGATTTACGCCCCTCGATCCAAGATTTATCTCTGGATCATCAAACCATTTGAGTCTGCCGTTCGCCCTGTAGTGTCCGCCAACGTATTGGGAGCAAAGATTGTGATGGAACTCGCAGATTGGCCTCCATGAAAGCCTCATGGTGCCGTTAAAATCGGTCCTGAAATATTGCCCCTCTACGCCTCTGGTCGTCTTTCTCTGAATTCTTGTCCGAAATGTCTCAGAGCATCCAGGCCAACTGCATTTTGTCTCCATGTAATCGAACGCCTCTTTGCATTGGATGCTGCAAAGCGAATCTCGATTTAGGCCGACGGCCTGACTGGTTGGTTTCGAGAATGACAAGTTGCAATTTTTGCATGTCCGCGAGAACGTCTTGTGCTTACTCTGACATCCCCTGGAGCAATATACATTCGCCCCTGACGCTTCGATCTTCTCCGCTTGATAGCGCTTGCGGTATGTATCGCCACCGCACCCTACGCAGACAAGCCACGATCCCCCGGCGGCCCCGCGTTTGCACTCTTGGCCGCAGAACTTGTGGTTGCCTTTTTTGATCTGCGACCGATATCGGACAAATGATTTGTCGCAATGCTGACAATTTAACTGAATGGTCTTGCTGTCGCCCATGCGAGCGAATAATTCTTGGATAGCCACTCGATCCTCACATGATCGTTTCGGTTAGGACCGTCGCGGCGCTTCCAACGCTGCGGCGGTCCGTCTGTATGTAGGAATCTGGTGGCCCTCCAACAATTCCAATTGTGAGGATCTAAGCGTCTTTCTTCTTCTTTGCGTCGGTTGCTGGTTGATCGGCCGCCGGAGCGTTCGGATCGACCGTTGACGATGCGGCGACGATGACTTTCCCGTCGCGGTCCACGACATTCATGTTCACCGGGATCAGGCGAACCTGGCCCTGACCGTTCGGCAATGGATTGAAGCCTTGCATCGCCCTGGCTTCATCGACTTCGATAGCGCCGCGCTCGAGCAGCGTCTTGATGCGCTCGGTCTCGCGCTGCGAGTCGCGGAGCGTCATTTCCTCGCGATCGTGTTGGAAGAAGTATTTCAGCCGGTCTTTGCGGCTCAGGAGGATCTTGTCGTACCGATGCTCGAAACGCTCGGCGCGCGGGATGAGTGTGTCGCCCACGTACATCTTCTCGGCAGTATCGAGGTTGTCGTACTTTTGGCCATCCATTTGGAAGACCTTGTACGGCGGGACACGAAGCAACCGGCACGTCTGGCTGATCTGTTCCGAGAACTGCTTGGTCAATTCCATCTCTTGCGGTTTCGACGCGATCGGCTGAAATTCCATGTTGTCTTCAAGGACGACCGGTTCAACACCGGCCTTGTACCTCTTCATCAGGATCTTTAGCTGGGACCGCAGCCGCTGGAACGCGAGTTCGTCGATGGCGCCATCGCCGCTCTTTTTGAAAACACCGCGCACCTGGCCATCTTCACTGAAGAGAGAAGTGCGGAAATCATCGATCGCGCTTCCCGTCTCCAATACGTCCTTGCCGGCGATGAGCGTCGAATAACCATCCTGTCCATCGATCATGCGTCCACGGACGTGGATCATGTCCCTCTCATGGAAGGTCATCGACACGGCGCCGAGCAGCGCCTGTTCCTGCATGGTGCCGGCTGTGACGTCGTAGAAGATGTCCCGACCCTCGACCAGCGTCCTGACGCGACCGGTCTGGAATGGGATCAGTTCCAGCGGATCGTTGAAGTTGTTGCGCAGCACACCAGCATATGAGTTCGAGGTGTAGCACTCCCAGAGCACCATCATTTCGATGAACTCTGGCCATGTGTGGCGGCGGTTCGGCTCAAGGGCGAGGAACGCAGCCATCTCATGCTTTTCTGGCAGCACAACGCGAGATGTGCCGTTTGGAAGCCTCTCCCGCAGCCGTAGCGTGGACTTAGAGATGTCCTGGGCGATGACGTCGCAGCACAGCAAGAATGCGGCCTGCTTCAGCGCATTCTGCACACTGGCGCTGGCGATGTTCTCGCCCAACCACGACGTAAATTCCGCCATGGTCATTTCTGTGCCATGGTCCTTCGCGATCAGGTCCATTTGGCGGGACTCGGTTGCGACGACGGCCGTCTCTTCGACATCAGACATTGCCGTCACCTACCATCTGGTCGAATCCAATCATGCCTCGCGTCAGATACGGGTCAGTCGAAGTGCCGGCTACCTCGCCAGCGGGCTTCGCCTCATCCGGCTGCATCCGGCAGCCATTCGCGAAGCAAAGGGCGACGAAGCCATCGATCTTGCGAGGTGAATTCTCTTTTTCTTTTCTCGGAATGATCGAGCCGTTAGCTTTGCGCTCGCCATGAACGTTTTGCGCGTTCCAGGCGAGAACCGGGTTCCCGTCATGCCAGATAGTCTGTGCTGCAATGCGACCAAGGATGTCGTCGGTCGGCGCCGTCATTGTCTTCGCGGAGTTCGGATAGACGACCACCGGTCGGTTGCCATCCCAGAGGTACTTCACCGTGTTGTGCGCCTGCGCCGGGTCACAGGCGATCACCTGGACGTCGAACACGTCGCAGAAAGCTTCAATGTCGGCGCGCACTAGGTCGTGGTCGGCGAGCGGGCCTGGCGTCAGGACAAGGTGGCCTTGCGTTTCCCATGTCGCCAGATGGTCGACCAGATCAGGATTCCGCGCTGTAGGCGATTCCGCCGGCAGAAAGAACTTGGCGAATGCCACCAGCTGCCCGGCCGGCAGTTCGAACAGCAGCGTGATCGCGCACATGTCGAGCACTTGCGCCAGATCGACGCCGATCCAGCACTTCATGCCGAAGAAGTCAGAAAGCGAGACCGGCCGCTTGCACTGGCCCCAGGCCGAAGCCTCGATCAGCGTCATCCCGGCACCGGTCCAGATATTGAAGCGGGTACGCGCTACTTCACCCCGCTTATCTGGACGAAGCCGGAGAGCCTCGTTCACTGCAGCCCTGATGACCACCGGGTCAAGTGCCACCCTGTACATCGGGTTGGCCCGTTCGATCAGGCTTTCGTCTGTCAGCAATCGATCCCAGTCGATCGCGTTGGTTTCCGGGTTGGTGTAGTCCTCGCGATCCAGCGTGTAGATCGCGGCGAAGAACGTGAAATCCTGAACCTTGCCTTCAAGGATCATCTGAGCCTGGGTTAGGAGGTCAAATGCCGGGCCCTCCGAATAGTGACCCGCGGTGGTGATCATGCGACGCAGCGCGTTCGGCCGCGCACCAAAGGCGGAATCGACAACCTTGTAAACTAGCGCCGCGCCGGCGTGACCTTCTTCAAAGAGCGCCAAGGACGGATTGAGACCGTCGATCCGATCGCCGTGCTGGGTCAGCTTGAAGATGCGGCCGCCGTTGGAGGTGATCTCCTCCTGCGTCACGCGGATCTTGAACTGCTCCTTCAACTCGTCGTCGTTGTTGAGCATTTTGACGATGTCGCCATACAGCGTGTCGTCAGCCTGTTTCGAAGAAAACGCGGCGATCGGGATTTCCGGCGCCATGCCTCCGGAGCAGCAGAGATCGAATAGTGCAGCACGGGTGGCCCGAATCGACTTCCCATTTTTTCTCGAAATTAGTTCGAGTGCTGTCTTGACGAGCCGGGTGCCATTGTTGCGCATCCGAAAACCGTGGATCGCGGATTCGATCCATATCTCAAACGGCTCGAGGATGATGCGAGGATCTGGGTCTCCGGCCTCATCGAATTGGTTCAATTGCCAGTTGCCGGCTTCGAAGTGCCTCAGCCTCTCGCTAAAACGGCAGAAGTCGACCAGATGGATAGGCGAGTAGCAAAAATCGTTCTTCGGGTTCTCCGCCATCTCGAGCATGTCGAGATAGCGTTGCGCCGCGAAAACAAGCAGGCGATTGGTAGGAAGCCGTCCCGACGCGACTACCTCGGCATACAGCCTGGCGATCGCCGGATAATCAGGAACGAGCTCAATCTCGTTGGTTTCAGAGTTTACCAGTTCCAGCGGCGCGATGTGGCCGCAGTGTGATCGGTGAAGTCCTGCTATTGGAGAACCCCGACCCGGCGAACCTGTTTTTTTGGTTGGGGTTCGCGATCGCTGGCGCATCTTCTGCAATCCTGAGCCTCACGCTGATCGCATCCATGCGCTTGATAAGATCCATCGAGACCGCTTTGCCCGCCGTCAGCCTTTCATGCATCTGTTGGTGCATCACGGCCATGCGCTCGCAGTCGCCGCAGGTGACCTTGGTCAGCTTATTGGTGGCGAAGAGGAGCGCAGTGATCTCGTCGTATTTTGCCTTGCCGACCGCATTCAGCGGAATGGTCGGCTCAGGAATCGAAGTCAGCCAAGGGCCGACAACAACCTTCTCGGCGGCCTTGGCCGCGTAGATCTCATCCGTCCGGTCGTTTCGGAATGTGCCTTTGGCGCGTTTCTCAGCGTCCGTAAGTCTGCCGTTGCCGCCGCTGCCAATACCGCCCATAACCTACCTCCCGGCCGGCTTAGGCGCTCCGTATAGGCGCTCACCAACAGCGCGGAGCATTTCGCGATCAGCCCAGGATAGTTTCGGATCGTCCAAACGGACTATCACAATGTTTTGGTCATGAAATGCATGGCGCTTGATGGCTTCGTAGTCGACCGTGTTGGCGAAATTGAGCGGCGATCGTAGGCCGGACATTACATACTTCTTGAGGATGATGGTTGCAGGTTCATGTCTTCGCTCTTGCCGCTCTTTGTCGTTCCAGACGCTCTGCCCGCCACATGGGGTCGGCCCATTTTGATTTGAGTTTGGCGGATCGATTGACGGCCGCTTGTTTGGCTACGTATTCCGGGTCCAGCCAACGCTCGCGAGTGCGCAAGGATGACGCATCGCGATTGATCGCCGCCCTCATCTTTGCCTTGGTCGCCTCGCTGTGTTTTCTGCCCAATCTAGACGCTGCCATTTTCAAGCGCGTCTCGATGGGGAGTTTTACTCCTAGACGCTGCTCAGACAGAATTTTCCTTGTCGCCTCAGACACAACCTTGCCGCGCATTCGATCTGCGATTGCTTTCCGGCCCTCTTCGGACCGACAATATCTTCTCGTCCCCTCGTGGAGTTTGGCCAAACTCTCCGGCGTGCACTTCGCCGCCCGCTCGCGCATATAAGCCCGATAAGAGTCGGTGTCTTGACCGCGCTTGACAGCAGCGCCGGTCCTTCTTCTCTCGTTGGGATTTTGATACCGCTTGGTGGCGCCATCTGAGAGTTTCTTCTTAATTTCCTCGGACATTTTATGCCCGATAGTGCCGTCGCCGCCGATTGTGCCATTCAGCAGTGGCAATCCAACGAAACGAAGATAGCCAATCCAGAATTGCTCGGCCTCTTGCCATGCGTCGGAGGCAACCCTGTCTAATTCGACAATTTCCGGGAATTCACCGGCAAGCAGCAGGTCACAGAGCCATTTGTGACGAGGGATATAAGTTCGGCCGCGCCTGACGTCGCTGACATGGGCGAGAAGGCGAGATTTCAAGGAATTCTTGGTCTTTCCAACGTAGCGCAGTTGACCATCGCGGGGATCAATCAGGCCATATATGAAGACGGAAATTTGCTGTATGCTGTCGTTAGCCACTCGATCCTCACATGATCGTTTCGGTTAGGGCCGTCACGGTGCTTCCAACACCGTGGCGGCTCGCTTCTATATAGCCCAGTTCGACAATTCTTGCCACCACTCATCTGCGAATGGAGCGTCTTCATGCCCCAACATGAATGGCAGCCCATCGGTAAAATGGCATATGTCTGGTTCGATTTCCGGATCACTGTGACCGGCCAGCCAGTTCCACGAACAATCCAGTTCCCCGATGTCCTTATCTTCCAACCAGCAGAAGGCATGTAATTCACGCCCAGGCAGTGAGTTCACCATCTCCACTGTCAAAGCAGCGTTCGCCGGGTGCGACGCATTGAAAGCGCAAACGCTTGACCAATTTTTTCGAGAATACCTGGTTTGAATTTGACCATCCATCTTGATCCCTTCCGGCGGCTGAAAGTTGTGCTTGACAACCATCACTGCCTTCGACGGGTCGAGAAGTTTGAACAGCCTTTCGACGTTTGAACGGACTAGCATATCGCTGTCCATAAAGATTGCCCATCCGCTACCCGCCAGATGAGGGCACAGGAACCTAGAGATCGCAAATTCGGTACTCATTGGAGCACCGGAGATGTCATCCCAAAGGCGACCATCGCGCACGGTAGTCGGTCGAGTGTATAGGCCGCGAGCGCGAAGATCCGCAAGAACCAGACCTCTCACGGGGACGGGGGTTATAAGATGTTTGTTCAGCGAATACCTTGTCACGGCGAACGCCGCAGCCTCGCGCGGATCGAATCCGATGTAGAAGGCGTGCTTGACGTGCCTCATTGGTCTTTTCTCTTGCCCTTGTGATGCTCAGTGCAGGCTGCCAATGGCGTCTTGGGCCAGGCATGCCCGCGGGCGCCGGTCGGATTGAGATCGCTGACCTTCAGTTCCGGTTCCGTCTCGAGCGCGCGGTCCCAGACGAAGGCGGAATGCCATTCGGTGAGTTTGAACACTGAGTCGTTGAGGTAGAAGTCGGCGAACAGGCGCAGCACGCGCCGCGTACCCGGGCTCATGCGCATGGCGTAGAAGCCGATTTCCGTGTGACGCCCCGGCCGCCTGATGCAGGCTACGTCCGCGCCGTCGAGCAGCGATTCAATCCAGCCGGCCGGAACCGTCGCGGTGGTTTCGGTGTCGGCGTCGAACCAGACGAAGATGTCGCCATCCTCAAGACCTTCGATGCCCGGGATGGGTGCCAGCGCCTGCGGCATCCACTTCACAGCGTCATGGCGCCATGAGTAGCCGTTCTCGTTCGTTTTCGTGCCCGCCGGCGCCCGATGGCCCATGGCGGCCATTTCGCTGCTCCAGCGGTCCAGGAATGCCCGGTAGCCGTTGATCAGTTCCAGCGGCGCTTGCTTGCCACGCGGGAGGCCAATGAAGCGGTCGGTGACCATGACCAGTTCGACATCCGCCGGCCAATAATCCGCGAAAGTCTGCGCGAACGTGCGGCCATAGCGTTCCCATGCCGTGCCCCAGCAAAGGGAGCAGACTCGAACAGTCATCAGCAAATCCTTGTTGGGGAGGCCAGAAACGCAAATGGCGGTCCGAAGACCGCCATATCCTTGCAAAACAGCAACTTGCCACGCCCTGCGCTACCTAACCTTGGTCAGCGCCGCCTAACCATGCCGCGCCGGACCACGCCATACAATGCCCGACGATGCGCAGCCTGATCGGACCGTGAGCAGCCTAAGCTGCCTGTAGAAGACCGCCGCCGTCTTTCACTATTTCCCATCGGGAAACAACGAAACGACCGAAGGGGCCCTTTCGGGCCGGACGAAAGTCGCCGAGCCCGATCTTCTTACCAGCGTCATCCACAACTGCACGGACAAGCGATGGTGAAAACATTGTTTCGTCCACGTCCAAGGTGAACTTTGCCGCCCATACGTCTACGCGCGGTCGATGACACATGATGCGGCCGCCAGTCGACGGGATAACGACCGAACGGCTATCGACTTCCCATTCCGTCAGCGGATCACCATCAAGGTCAGTCAAATTGCAGACAAGGTCATCAACCATGATGCCGGCAGGAATGAGTGATGTCCGCAGCGTGGTTAGTTTCGATTTCCCAGCCTTGTGGAATGTTCCCGCCGCAATGATGCACGCGAAAATGTTCGGGCCGGGGATATAGAGTTTGCCGTCACCATCAGCATACCGCTTCGGCTCCGCCTGCTGCCTTGGTGTCCCGCGGTCGCCCTTGAAATTCACCGATGTACCGCTTGAAACGGCCACTTCGTTATGCTCGGTGAACCTGTTCATCAACAGGGGCGTAATGCCCTGAATGGTCACTTGGATTTTCATTCGGTCCTCTGGTCGCCTTGCCATCCGCCTAAATGGCGAATAACGATTATCGTTTAGGCGAACATATTTCGTCAGTCTAGACTTGTCAAACGATTTTCGTTATGGTTATCGAAAATCACTTGCAAGGAGAAACCATGACAATCACTCCAGAGCAATGCCGGGCCGCTCGCGCTCTCCTCGATATCTCGCAGGCAGATATGGCAGATATGGCATCAATCAGCCTCAGCACGCTCCGCAACTTTGAGGCCGGAAGATCCACTCCAATGGCAAACAATTTGACAGCACTCGAAGAGGCCATAAAGCGCTCCGGTGTCATCCTGCTGGCGAAGAATGATTTAATAGACGGCGGCGCTGGAGTTCGACTCTCTTAACCGTCGACCAATCCGCCGTGCATCCTGATGACGACGTTGCAGACGTAGGGCTGGAAGTAGATCAATGTCCTCGCCATCGAGGCGACTTCGCTTGCCTCGAGGAATCTCTTCTTCGGGTGCTCATCACGCCGGCGAATGAGGTTGTCGACGTCAGTCCTGGATGTCGTCATGCGGCAGTCGCCGATGATCCCCGGGGAGATGCCGACCAGTTGCTGATGCTGCGTCAGACGCTTGGTTTCGATGTAGCTGTGGATCAGCGCCTTCGATGA
Organism: Mesorhizobium sp. M7A.F.Ca.AU.001.01.1.1; assembly: GCF_004022735.1. NCBI lineage: Bacteria > Pseudomonadati > Pseudomonadota > Alphaproteobacteria > Hyphomicrobiales > Phyllobacteriaceae > Mesorhizobium > Mesorhizobium sp. M7A.F.Ca.AU.001.01.1.1. The sequence continues at coordinate 3,342 of NZ_RZPF01000035.1, read as the reverse complement.
AGCGTAGTTCTCATCGAATGATCCTCGGTATCCGCTTTCGGACCCAATGATGCAGACCCGGGCGAATTCGTTGCCGGCGAAGATCAGGTCGCAGGCGCGGACGATCGAGGTGTAGTTTACCTCGATGCCTTCCTTGATCTCGGCTTCAGTCTGATCGTCGTACTTCTTCGGACGAAGCAGGCCCTGGCAGAACAGATAGCGCTGCGCGTCGATCGGGAAGTTCGGCTCCATCGGCTTGCCGTGGACGGTGACTTCGGCAGAACGGAGAAGTGTGCGGAACGCTTCGGCTATGGCACTGCGCCAGCCGGTGATGACGATGGTCATGTCACAACCCGATAGAGCCGAAAAGATCGGCCAAAAGATCGGCCAAAGACATCACGCGATCATCCCCTTGATGATCCGCTCGGCCTGTATCACCGCATCGATCTTGCCTGCGCGGACTCTCAGCGCGCGCTCGCCGACGCGAACGACGTCAACCAATCGACTGTCTGACCCTGAAAGCGGCATGGCGCGGATGCTGAGGCGGTAATCCGCCACTTGATAGAGATCGCGCACCGCCGGGTAGAAGCCGGCCATGTCGCTGATCATGAACTGTGCCTGCCGCTCAATGTCCGCGGCGCTCAGACCATCAAGCAGGGCCTTCGCCTCACCCCAGGTCTTGCAGTTCTTCGAAAACGGCGTCCATTTCGCCGAAGAGAGGCTCGACAGACCGAGATCCTCGTTCCACACGTAAAGGCTGGGGAACGGACCGTCTGTAATTGTGACGCACTTGTCGGTAGGCCCATTCAGAAGGACCACAAGGCAGGGTTCGTAACGATCGACCCCGGCGCTGTCATTGGCGCAAAAGGTGCAGTCGATACTTAGATCATAGTCGCGGCTATCGACCTCGCCGACTGTCGTGTTGAACTTGATTGCCCCGTCCAGTTCCTTCGCAAAGAAGGCCTTGGCGTCGTCGACCACGATATGGCGCTCGCCGAGCATCACGCCGCCCTCGACATAGGTCAGGCCGAACTCGGCCGGATCGTAGAGGGTCAGGAACTCGACTTGATCGCGTAGGATCCTCGTGTAGGTGCCGAAGTCGATCAGCGAATGGTCACGCGCGACCGCATAGATGTTCACCGGGATTGACCGTGTGAATTGCCCGTATCGCTCAAGGAACTCGACCTGGTGCTCTTGGCAGGCCTTCTGCGTGGCGGAGGACCGCGGATAGTGCGGAGCTCCAAGATGCAGCCTGGCCGGGATGTTTCCCGATGCGCCGTTGAAGATGCGGCCGCTGCTCTCATGCACCTCGACGTCATGGCCGGCGGCGATCAGCGCCAATCCGATGGAGCAACCGAACCAGCCGGCGCCAAGGACGCGAACCCTCATATGGAGAACCGTTCGACAAAGACGCCGTCGGCGCGCTTCTCGCGCACGGACAGGACGACTTCGATGGGCTTCTCGCGCTTGATCGCCGTCATCCAGCGAGTGGCGTTCCAGCCGAAAGGATGCAGGTCCGGCTTCTTGAAAACCTTCTTCTTCACCGGCGCGATCTTCTCGGCGATGTAGAGCGCCTTGTTCGACAGCGAGTAGAGCCGGTCGAGCACCCACGGCAGATCAAGGACCGGAATCGATCCCAAGACATGCGTGCAGATGACCAAGTCGAACTTGCCAATAGGCTCGGCGGCAAATGGCGGATAGGCCGGGTCAAATTTGGTGACCGGGATGCCCCAATATTCCTCAATCGTCATGCCGACCGGGATGGACCCGGTCGGATCGGCGTTGCGCCAGGCGTATTGCTCGCCCTTGCCGCAGCCGTAGTCGAGAATCGTCTCGCAACCCAGGCGCTCGATGATCTCCTTGATGAAAGGAGCGTGCGGCCGCAGGAACTTGCCGGAATAGGTCTTGTGCTCGGCGTGGTGACGCGTGGCGTCAGCAAGCGCGGCCCGGTACTGCTCGCTCGGTTTCATGATTACCCGTAAATCTGCGGACGGATGATCTGCCACGCCTCGCCGTCTGCGTATTCCGGCAGAGTGAATTGGGCGTATGCAAGATTCGCCAGCCACTGGTTCCGATCACGACGTTTGACCATCAGTGGCGACTCGATGTCAGCCAGCTTGACCGACGAGATCGGCTTCGCCACCGCATCACCAAGTACAACGCATGGAATGCCGGCGAGGACAGCTTCAAAGCAGGCGTTCGAGCCGTGGGTGACGACCGCGTGCGCGCCGTCGAGAACTTGGTCGATGGTCTCGCCTTCCCCGTAGGAGAACCGAGCACCGTCGATCGCAACCGCTTCTTTCCAGCTTGGCTTCGGCCGATAAACGATCGGGCGGTCGCTGAACTGGCGGAGATGTCGGACAAGGCTTTCTGCGTATTCAGTGGGCTCCGGAAGCCCATAGAAAGCGTTGTATTTGGCCGATGATCCAGCGATGACAATGTGGTCACCGATGGTCCGCCATGGCTTGACCTTCAGGCGCAGTCTCTGCAGCCGGTCCGCCGGCCGCGGCGTCTTCATCAGATACCGCGTCGGGTGATGACCGTCGACCGACACGCGCCAGTATTCCCATGTCTTGATCGGGCCGCCGGCGCTGTGCCGCGAATAACCCTTATCCAAAAGGATGGTGTGAATCCCTGCGCGCCAGTTCGCCTGATAGAGTTCCTTGCTCTTCACGCCGACCATGACCGCGACTTCGCAATCTGAAGCGACCTGAACATCGCCATCCAACTGCCTGACAACCGCCTCGTCGCCGTGTTCGATCACGCCGCGCGCGAAGGCATCGGCAAGCAGACCCTCACGGGGTTTAGACGAGCGATAAAAGCAGACCTTCAAGGCAAGAGCCCTTCCGATTTAAGATGCCGCCAGGCGACACCCTCAGTCATTTCCTGCACGTCGAACTGGCACCAAGCGATGTCGTTGACGAGTTGCTCGCGGTCACCGTGGCGCCGCGGCTCTTCGATCTTCGATAGGTCAGACAATGCCAACGGAGACGCGAGCCCTTCCATGCAGAAGGCAGGCACGCCAGCAATCAATCCATCGATCGAAACATTCGAGTGATGCGTGACCACCGCATGGCAGCCCACCAGCATCTTCCTGACGTCGTCGCGAGTCTGTTGGAACATCGATCCCGGGATAGGCGACGCACCAAGCCAACTGGGCTTCGCGCGGTAGATGATCGGGCGATCGGTATGCCTGCGGAGTTCCGCGACCGCCCAGCGCTCCCATTCCTCCGGTGCAAAGCCGTCAACGACGGCGCCCTTGTCGCTTGTTCCGGCAACCAAGATGTGGCTACCTGTCGTCCATTCGCTGAATTTTATCCCGAACTTGGCGGCGCGTGAGCCGTCATGGCTGCGGTTCTGGAA
>NZ_RZPF01000360.1:2661-6409 GCF_004022735.1 Mesorhizobium sp. M7A.F.Ca.AU.001.01.1.1 | reverse complement strand
GCGCGCGGCCGCACCGATGTGCCGAAGATCGTCGACTGGTACATGGACGGCAAGATCCAGATCGACCCGATGATCACCCACACGCTCAAGCTCGAGGACATCAACAAGGGTTTCGATCTCATGCATGCCGGGGAGAGCATTCGCAGCGTCGTGGTTTACTGACCGGCTCACACGACACGCTCGCGTCGAAGGCTCTGTGTTCCCAAAATACCGTGCCTCCCCGACATCGGGCGTTAGGCCGGCGGCGCGACTGACATTCCGGATGTCCGCGCCGCCGGTCGGTTCGACCCCACCTGATCCGCCCGGGTTGCCGCGATCATGGTCGATGCCGTAGACACCGGCCCATTGGCGTTTGAAATCCGTGGAGAGGGAATATGCCGGAACCCATGAAGACCATCTCCCAGGCAAAATCCCATGGCGGAGTGCAGGGCATCTATTCGCACCTGTCGACGAGTTGCTGCTGCGACATGACGTTTGCCGTTTTCGTGCCTCCACAGGCCCGGGAAACGCCTTGCCCCGTGGTGTGGTATTTGTCGGGACTGACCTGCACCCATCAAAATGTCATGGACAAAGGCGAATACAGGCGCATGGCCGCCGAACTTGGCCTGATCGTCGTCTGTCCAGACACCAGTCCGCGCGGCGCCGACATCCCTGATGACAAGGACAATTGGCAGTTTGGCGGCGGCGCCGGCTTTTATCTTGATGCAACGCAGGAGCCTTATGCGAAGAACTACCGGATGTATTCCTACCTCGTCGAGGAACTACCCACGCTGATCGCCGCTAATTTTCCGGCAGACATGTCGCGCCAAGCCATAACGGGCCATTCGATGGGCGGACACGGCGCGCTGACGATTGCTTTGAAAAACCCGCAGCGGTTCAGGAGTTGCTCGGCATTTGCGCCGATCGTGCAGCCAAGCGCTGCCGGCTGGTCAAGGCCGGCTTTCGAAAAATATCTCGGCACGGATGAGGCCTCGTGGCGGGCCTACGACGCTACTTCGCTTGTTGAAGACGGGCGCCGCTTCCCGGAATTTCTCGTCGATCAGGGAACATCGGACGGGTTCCTGAATGACGGGCTGAGACCCTGGCTTTTGGAGGCGGCCTGCGCCAAAGCCGGCATTCCGCTGACGTTGCGCATGCAGGACGGATACGACCATTCGTATTTCTTCATTTCGACATTCATGGACGACCATTTGAGATGGCATGCGGAATGGCTTGCATAGGTCGAGGTCCGAGCGATGCAATCGGATTAATCCTCGTCCAAGCGAGGAACGCGTTACTCTTTCTCGTCTCTACCGGGGCGAGGAACACGATGGCGCCGCATTGAAATTATTGAACAATTTCAACCGGAAGCGCTACCAACGCGTATAAATTTTTAGCCATTTCCATGGTTTAACTGGATTTTGGTAGCGGGAGAGGGACTTGAACCCCCGACCCCAGGATTATGATTCCCGTGCTCTAACCAACTGAGCTACCCCGCCAGGGCGGCGAAAGGCCCGAAATCCGCCTCAAATCGAAGGGCATGTCGGGGGCGTTCGCCAAGGTCGCGCGGATATAAGGTTGGGAAGGTGAGCCTGTCAAGCTTCGAAGCAACCGGCTTGCCGGCTTATCGTCATTATCGAAAAGCTTTGCCGCGGCGACATTTGGTTGTCGCCGCCGGGGTTGAGTTCGAAGGGGCACGTCGCTATGTCTCGGCCACGAGTTTTTAGAGTTTGAAACAGATGAAGCCGCGCATAGCAGTCCTCGGTTGCGGATACTGGGGCAGCAACCACATCCGCACTCTCAAGGCGCTCGGCGCGCTGCACGCGGTCTCCGATACCAACCGGGCCCGCGCGGAAGGCTTTGCCAGCGAGCAGGACTGCCTGGCGATCGAGCCGGACCAGCTGTTCGTCCGTGACGATATCGACGCCATCGTCATGGCGCTGCCGCCGCAGTTCCATGCCGACCTTGCGGTACGTGCCGTCGAGAACGGCAAGGACGTGCTGGTGGAAAAGCCGATCGCGCTGACGGTGGCGGATGCCGAGCGTGCGGTGCAGGCGGCCAAGGACAATGGCCGCGTCTTCATGGTCGGCCATGTCCTGCGGTTCCACCCCGCCTTCGAGACGCTGAAGGGGCTGATCGACAAGGGCGAACTCGGGGAGGTCCGCTACATCCACTCTCACCGGCTCGGCCTCGGCAAGTTCCACACAGAGAACGACGCGCTGTGGGACCTGGCGCCGCACGATCTGTCGATGATCCTGGCGATCACCGGCACAGAGCCGATCGAGGTGCGCGGCGAGGGGGCCGCCCTGCTCGACAATCTCAGCGACTTCGCGCATCTGCACATGCGCTTCCCCAACGGCCTGCGCAGCCATCTCTTCACCTCGCGTCTCAATCCCTATCGCGAGCGGCGGCTGACCGTGGTCGGCACCAAGGCAATGGCGGTGTTCGACGACGTCGAGCCATGGGAACGCAAGCTGGCCGTCTACCGCCACGCGGTGTGGCAGGACAGCGGCCAATGGGCCTTCACCACCAATGAGCCGTCCTATGTCGCGGTTGCCCAGGGCATGCCGCTGACGCGCGAGCTGGAGCATTTCATCCAGTGCATCGAGACGCGTGCCGAACCGCGTACCAGCGGCGAGGAAGCGATCAGGGTGCTGCGCATCCTGACCGCCGGCACGGTCACCCACACCAAGTCGAATTCCTGAAGCGCGGATTATTCGGCAGGAAACTTATTCGGCAAGAATCTTATTCCGCGGGAATCTTATTCCGCGGGAATCTGGTCCGGCCGGGCGGCAAGCCGGGTCAGCATGGCCTCGGCCTCGGCGCCACGCTCCGATCGCTCGATGAAGCCGCCGCCGAACACGCGGGCCTCGTTGCCGTCATCGGAGTAGAGCACGCAGGCCTGGCCCGGCGCGATGCCGGACTCGCCGTCTACCAGTTCCACCCATGTGGCACCGGCACGATGATGCAGCACGGCCGGGCGCGGCGGCCGCGTCGAGCGGACCTTGGCGAACAGTTCCAGGCCGCCGGCAGGGACGTCTGTGAGCGGTCCGTCGCCCAGCCAGTTCATATTGCGGAGATAGATCTTGTGCGTCTCCAGCGCCTCGCGCGGGCCAACCACGACGCGAGCCCGGTCGGCATCGAGATGGACGACGTAAAGCGGCTCGCCGGAAGCGATGCCGATGCCGCGGCGCTGGCCGATCGTGTAGCGCAGGATGCCCTCATGGCGGCCGAGCACGCGGCCGTCGATGTGGACGATGTCGCCCGGATTGGCCGCAGTTGGCTTCAGCTTGGCGATGATGTCGGAATACTTGCCCTGCGGCACGAAGCAGATGTCCTGGCTGTCCTGCTTGGCGGCAACCGCCAGCCCCATCTCCTCGGCGATGGCGCGAACCTGAGGCTTCGACAGGCCGCCGAGGGGAAAGCGCAGATAGTCGATCTGCGCCTGCGTGGTGGCGAACAGGAAGTAGCTCTGGTCACGGTCGGCGTCGACCGGACGGTAGAGCGCGCGCTGGGCGCCATTGGCGCCGGAACGGATGTAGTGGCCGGTGGCCAGCGCGTCGGCGCCGAGCTCCTTGGCGGTGGCCAGGAGGTCGGCGAACTTCACCGTCTGGTTGCAGGAAACGCACGGGATCGGCGTCTCGCCGGCGACGTAGCTCTCGGCGAAGGGATCGATGACCGCCTTGCGGAAGCGTTCCTCGTAGTCGAGCACATAATGGGGGATGCCGAGCGTCTCGGAGACACGGCGGGCATCGTCGATGTCCTGCCC
>NZ_RZPF01000360.1:0-2651 GCF_004022735.1 Mesorhizobium sp. M7A.F.Ca.AU.001.01.1.1 | reverse complement strand
GTCCTGCCCCGCGCAGCATGAGCCGGCCCGGTGCGTCGCCGCGCCGTGGTCGTAGAGCTGCAAGGTGACGCCGACGACGTCGTAGCCCTCGCGTTTCAGCAGGCCGGCGACGACCGATGAATCGACACCGCCGGACATGGCGACGACGATGCGGGTGTTTTCGGGACGTCCGGGAAGATCGAGACTGTTCATGATGCTTTCGTTCTGCGCGGCGCCTCAATGCCAATGTCGAGAATATAGGTCAAGCTTTACCGGCGCGCCAGCGTGCAGGGCGATTCACCGTTTGTGGCCGATCTTCGCCAAGGGATGCATTTTCCCCCGGCAAATCAGGGTTTGCGGGCAGATGTTTCAAATGCCGGCGAAAAGACTAACGCGGCGTTCATGATCCTTACCTAGTCATTAGGGTCTGCTTAGGCAATTTTTAAAGCTGTGGCGGTAACGTGGCGGGGATTGGGTCTTTGAGTTTTTTGTAGAGAGTACGATGACCGATCTGGTTAGACCGAGAGTCAAATATGTTATCGGGCCTGACGGCAGCCCTCTTACGATTGCCGATCTGCCGCCGACCAATACACGTCGCTGGGTTATCCGGCGTAAGGCGGAAGTGGTTGCGGCCGTGCGCGGCGGGCTTTTGAGCCTGGACGAGGCATGCCAACGCTACAAGCTCACCACCGAGGAATTCCTGTCCTGGCAGGCGTCGATCGACGAATACGGCCTTGCCGGGCTGCGCACGACACGCATCCAGCAATACCGGCACTGACCATTGCGAATTTAGATGAAGGGCGCGGCTAACTCCGCGCCCTTCTGTTTTTCACGGTCACCGTTCCGCTCAGAGCGACAGCACAACCTTGCCGATCGGCTTGGTGGCAAGGAAGGCGTGAGCGGCCCCCGCCTGGTCCAGTGGGAAGCTCTTCGCCACATGGACGGTGATCTTGTTGGCATCGATCAACCGAGCCAGTTCCAGCAGGCCCTCCCTGTCGGGGAAGACCGACATACGCTCGACCCGAATATCGCGCGCACTGGCGTGCGCCCTTGTGTCGTCGCTGACATCGAGCAGTGACACCAGCACGCCGCCACGCTTGAGCACCTTCAGCGAGCGTTGGGCGTGGTCGCCCCCCATTGGATCCAGCACCAGATCGATGTCGCGAACCTGGTCGGTGAAATCGCCCTTGGTGTAGTCGATGACCTCGTCGGCGCCGAGGTTGCGGACGAAATCGAGCTTGCCCGGGCTGGCCGTGGCGACGACGTGGGCGCCGCGCGCCTTGGCGATCTGCACCGCCAGATGACCGACGCCGCCGGCTCCCGCATGCACCAATACGCGCTGCCCCGATTTCAGCCCGCCGTGGCGAACAAGCCCTTGCCAGGCGGTGAGGCCGGCCAGCGGCAAGGCGCCTGCCTCGAGGTGGCCCGCGCCCTTCGGCTTCAGTGTGATTTGATCGGCAGGTACGGCAACCAACTCGGCATAGGCGGCGGCCTGCTTGGGAAAGCGCGGCATCCCGAACACCTCGTCGCCGATCTTGAAGCCGGTGACGCCGGCGCCGAGTGCTTCGACAGTTCCCGAGATATCCCAACCCAGGATGAAGGGCGGCTCGCCGAGCAAGGGGTAGTAGCCGGCACGGACGGCGCCATCGACCGGATTGATGCCCGCGGCCTTGACACCGACCAGCACTTCGCCGGCCTCTGGCGTGGGATCGGGCTGATCGGCGATGACAAGGACGTCGGGTCCGCCGACGGAATTCTGGATAGCGGCACGCATTGAGATATCTCCTGCTCGGTTGATGCCACTATCATTTGGATAGTAATAGTCCCTTGTCCAGTATGTACCTTTCTGATACATACGCACCTCATGGATAGTGAAGATGATTGCGGTTTCGGCTATGACGCGTTCCGGCGAACGTGTCCTTCGCACACGGTGCTGGAGATGCTGGCCAGCAAATGGGTCTATCTGGTGGTTTGCGCGCTGCGCAAAGGCCGGCTGCGCAATGGCGAGCTTGCCCGGAAGCTTGACGGCATCACGCCGAAGATGCTGACCCAGACGCTGCGCGTGCTCGAGCGCGACGGATTGGTACGGCGCGAGATCTTTCCGGTCATTCCGCCGCGCGTCGAATATGAATTGACCGAGCTCGGTCAGAACCTGGCGGGACTGCTTACCCAGATCAGGTCATGGGCGGAGCAGCATGCGCCGGATATCAAGGATGCCCGTGCAAGGGCAATTGCCGAGAATGAAGGGGATTGGGCCGCGTAGGGCGGGTTTCATTCTTCTGGGCGTATTCCGCCGGGCCGCAAGCCGCGACAATGCGCCAGTCCGATGGCGAGCGTTGACGTCGCCAAGGGCAGGGTTTTAGCCGATCATGGCGCTGCGGCCACCGACTTCGGCTTCGCGGATCTTCGTGTCGCGCGATTCCAGCATTTCCGCTTTGGAAAGCTCCGCTTCAGCTTCGCCGAGTAATGATTCGGCGGCGCTTCGCTGCTGGGCGAGGTCGCTTTGGGAATTCCTGAGATTGTCGCGGCGCAGGCGAGCCGCCTTGGCGAAGGTCGGATAGGCGAAATGGTTGATGTCGGTGATGCCGGCCTTCTTTTCCTCGGCGGTAATCTGAAGCTCCAGCTCGACGGCCATGCGTTCGAACTCGGCGATCATCATGTCGAGCTGCAGC
>NZ_RZPF01000359.1:0-6414 GCF_004022735.1 Mesorhizobium sp. M7A.F.Ca.AU.001.01.1.1 | reverse complement strand
GCGCGCCCGCCGTCACCGCGCGAACCGTCTTCTCGGCGAAATAGGCGCCGGGTGAGCCGAATTCGGCCTGGTGCTGCTTCTGGGGCGTGGCCGCCTTCTCGCCCGGCTTGACCAGGTCCGGCAGCTTCAGATTGGGCTTGATGCCGTCGAAGGCGGCATCAAAGGTGGTTTTGGAAATGCCTTTCGCCTTGGCCTGCGGCCAGAGGTCGTTCTGCAGCCAGGCGCGGAACTGGTCGTCGATCTTTGCGGCGGAGGCGGGGGTGGAAAAGACCGAGAGAAGAACTGCAAAAAAGGAAAACAGAGCCAATCTGAGAGGTTTGCGTTCCTTCGCACCCCCCTCTGTCCTGCCGAGGGGGGTGCTTGGCACCAGCCTTGGTGGACACGCAAAAATCATGCTCCGCATCCTCTGCCGCAACTTTGTCAAAACGCCGTCCGCGAACGCAGCGCCGCGGCCAGCGTGCCCTCGTCGAGATAGTCGAGTTCGCCGCCGACCGGCACGCCATGCGCAAGGCGCGTCACCTTGATGTCGAAGCCGGACAACTGGTCGGTGAGGTAATGCGCGGTCGTCTGGCCCTCGACCGTCGCATTGACGGCGAGGATGATCTCCTTGACCTCGCCGCCGGCGACGCGATCAACCAGCGAGCGCATGTTGAGCTGCTCGGGGCCGATGCCGTCGAGCGGCGACAGCGTGCCGCCGAGCACGTGGTAGCGCACATTCATCGCCGCCGCGCGCTCCAGCGCCCACAGGTCGGAGACGTCCTCGACGACGATGATGGTGCCGGCATCACGGCGCGGATCGGTGCAGATCATGCAAGGGTCCGATGTATCGACATTGCCGCAGGTCGAGCAGATGCGCACCTTGTCGGCCGCCTCGGCCATGGCGGCGGCAAGGGGCGACAAAAGCTGCTCTTTCTTCTTGATCAGATGAAGGGCGGCACGCCTGGCCGAACGGGGTCCCAGCCCCGGCACCTTGGCCAGGAGCTGGATCAGACGTTCGATCTCGGGACCGGCGATTCGCTTCGACATCGCTCTGATCTAGAGCAATTCCAGGAAAAGTGCGAAGCGGTTTTCCGTCCGGAATTGCGTCAAAACGAAAAGCTGGAGCGGTTCACCGTTTCCGCGAAACGGTGAACCGCTCCAGGATTTTTCAGAGCGCTTTGGAACATCTGCATCCGCATGACCGCCATATTGGGCCTTGGCGGACCGCGGGGCGCAGATCAGTTGGTCTCGAGCGGCCGGCCCTGGCTGACAATCATCGCGCCAATGGCGTCTGTGTTCTCAGGCGTCGACTGGAACCCCATCGACGCCTCTTGCGGCGCGTCTTGAACCGACGAGATGACCCTTGTGTTCAAGCTTCCGCCAAAACGCGCGGCATCCGGCTCTTCCATCGGCTCCTGCATCGCCACCACCGTCGGCTCTTGCGAGACACGCGCGGATTTCGCGGCCGGCGCGGCGGCGGCGGTCACATAGGTCTGCTGGGCGGGAGCGGATCGAACGGTTGCCGTCCTGGCTGGACGCACCGGCTCGGCGGACGCGACCATCGTCACCGGCGCGGCTGACTTGTCGGGCGCCGCCGAGGCAATAGCGACCTGCGGCTCATCCGGCAGCGGCTGCCAGTTGCGGCCGCGCTTCTCGTAGAAGGCATTGCCGCCGGCAACCATGGTGTAGTGCATGTTCTTGTAGGGGAAGCGGAGGCCGGCTGTGTGGAAGAACATGGTGTTCTTGAGCTTGGACTTGCGCTCGCCCTTCAGCACCGCGTCGGCGGCTTCCTCGACATCGGGCATTGCGCGTGAATTCATCGGCCTTGTCATGACACCAGGCGCGAACTGCCCGGGCTCGCCCACCACTTGGCAGATGGTGCTGCCATGATTGCCGGAGCGCAGCCGGTTCATCACCACCGTGCCGACCGCGATCATGCCGTCGCGGCTCGAGCGGTTGGACTCGAAGAACATCGCCCGTTCCAGGCATTCCTTGTCCTTCGGCGTGTGGCTGTAGGCCCCTGAACTCAGGAAACCTGGCGTGATGGCGTCGGTCAGGCTGGCGACGGACATGCCGTGTGAAGTGGTCTGGCTGCAGGCAGCCAAAAACAGGGGTGAAATGACGGCGCCGAGCAACAGCGGCGTCTTCCATCGCGTGGAAATCAACAGGTAACCCTCTCACTTCGTGCCCGCCCCCAGGCTGCGGCAAGAATGAGACACTTTCGGGCAAAATGATGGCCAAAACGTTATTAACAACGTACTGTTGCCAAATTGGCACAATTTCGTGGCTTTCCAGATAGATCGAGCCGTCATTTCACAAAAGCGATGACCGCTCTCTCTTTGTTTCGCCGCAATTGCCCCAAGGGAAAGCACCACGCGATTTTTCCTGAAGCGATCTACCGCCCGGCCGCTATCGCGGCCGGCTGGCCAGGCTCAAGCTCCTCGACCTTCTCCGAAAACAGGCCGCGCCGGAGGAACAGCGTCCGCGCCTCCCTGGCCGTCGGCGCGATCTTTCCCGGCCAGTCGCTGTCTATGAACTCAGCCTTGGTGAAGTCCGGATTTGTCTCGCTTGCCGCCTCGAGGAATTCGGCGATCTCCAGCACGATCGCGCGCTCGTCCTTCGAAAGCGCGGATGTGCCGGCTTCGATCGATGGGCGATGGAGGAAATCCTCGAACAGATAGAAATAACCCTTGATGCCGACGAGATCGACGCCGTCGTCACAATCGGCCAGGATTTCCAGGATCTCGTAGATCCTGTTGCGGATACGCTGCTCGATCAGTCTTTCGGACGGCTCTTCGGCCATGGCCGCACCGAAGGCTAGAAGGGCAGTTTCATTCCCGGCGGGATCGGCAGGCCCGCGGTCAGCGCCTTGGTCTTTTCCTGCATGATCTGCTCGACCTTGGTCTTGGCGTCGTTGTGAGCGGCCAGCACCAGGTCTTCCAGGATCTCGACATCGTCTTCCTTGAACAGAGACGGATCGATCTTCAACGACTTCATCTCGAATTTTCCGGTCAGCGTCACATTGACCAGGCCGCCGCCGGCCTGGCCGGACGCTTCCAGCGTGGCGATCTCGTCCTGCATGGCCTGGAACTTGGCCTGCATTTCCTTCGCCTTGCCCATCAGGCCGAGAAGATCTTTCATGGTCGGGTCCTTTGCGGATTCGTGGCTGGATCAGGGTTCATCGTCGTCAGCCGGCGGCTCGACCGGCACTTCGGCCTCTGCCGTTTCGGCTTCCGGCGCGTCCGGAATGCGCACGTCGATGATCTTGGCACCGGGAAAGCGCGCCAGGATGGCGGCCACTGTCGGGTCGCTCTTGGCATCGAGAAAAGCCGTCTCGCGTTTGGCCGATTCCATTTCGGCGAGCGTCTGGCCGCCCTCTTCCTTCGACAGCGAGACAAGCCAGCTGCGACCGGTCCAGGCGCGCAATTTCGTCGTCAGGTCGTTGAGCAGCATCTTGGGCGCATCGCTGGTCAGGCCAACGTCGATGCGGCCGGGCTCGATGCGTACAAACCGGATGCAGCTTTTGACCAGCACCTTGAAGGCGATGTCGCGCTGCGCGTCTGCCAGGGCAATGATGTCGGCCAGCGATTTCAGCGGCGCCGATTGCGCCTCCGTGACCGGCTCCGGCGGAGCGACGTAGGGAACGGGCGCAGGCGAGGCTTCGACCAGCCGCATGGTCTGCGCGCCGCCCGGGCCAGACGGCATGCGCGTCTGCGCCACCGCGCTGGCGCCGTTGCCTCCCCCTGCAGGCGCCCCATTTGGGCGCAGCGCGCCATTCTGCGCCGGCGCGGCGCCTTCAAGCGATCTCAACGCCTCGTCCAGCGTCGGCAGGTCGGCGGCATGCGCCAGCCGGATCAGCACCATTTCGGCGGCACTGACCGGCCGGTTGGAGGACTGCACCTCTGGAATGCCCTTGAGCAGCATCTGCCACGTCCGCGACAGCACCCTGACCGACAGCGTCCTGGCGAAATCGGCGCCGCGCTGCCGCTCGTCCTCGGATAGCGAGGCATCCTCGATGGCCGTCGGCACGAAACGCAGCCGGGTGACGAGGTGGTTGAATTCGGCAAGGTCGGTCAGCACGGCGGCCGGATCGGCGCCGGTATCGTATTGCGCACGGAATTCGCCAAGGGCTGCCGCGATATCGCCTTTCATCACATGTTCGAACAGGTCGACGATGCGGGCGCGGTCGGCAAGCCCCAGCATCGCCCGAACGGCATCGGCGCCGACAGAGCCGGCGCCATGGGCGATCGCCTGGTCGAGGATGGAGAGCGAATCACGAGCCGAGCCCTCGGCGGCGCGCGCGATCATCGCCAGCGCATCGTCGTCGACCGAAATGCCTTCCTTGGCCGAGATCGAAGCGAGATGCCCGACCAGCGCGCCGGCGTCGATGCGCCTCAGGTCGAAGCGCTGGCAGCGCGACAGGACGGTGATCGGGACCTTGCGGATCTCGGTGGTGGCAAAGATGAATTTGACGTGCGGCGGCGGCTCTTCCAGCGTCTTCAGAAGGCCGTTGAAGGCCTGCGTCGACAGCATGTGCACTTCGTCGATGATGTAGACCTTGTAGCGGGCCGAGACCGGCGCGTAGCGCACGCGCTCGATGATATCCCTGATGTCGTCGATGCCGGTGTGCGAGGCGGCGTCCATCTCGATGACGTCGACATGGCGGCCTTCCATGATCGCCTGGCAATGTTCGCCGAGGACGGCAAGGTCGACCGACGGCTGGTCGATATCAGCGGTTTTATAGTTCAGGGCGCGCGCGAGGATGCGCGCCGTCGTGGTCTTGCCGACGCCGCGCACGCCGGTCAGCATCCAGGCCTGGGCGATACGGCCGGTGGCAAAGGCGTTGGTGAGGGTGCGCACCATCGGCTCCTGGCCGACCAGCTCGGAGAAGTTCGAAGGACGGTACTTGCGTGCCAGCACGCGATAGGCGGCGGCCTTGCCTATCTCCAGGCTTTTTGGTCCCGAATTTCCGGCTTCGCTCATACGCCCGTAAAGCTCCAAATGGCCGCGCCCGAAGGCGGCCGATTCCTGCGCATAGTCTCGCCCGCGCTGCAATGCGTCGTCAATGTCGCGAGAGGGGCCGATGAGGTGGGAGGCTGGAACAATGACCCGTTCCGGGCTCGTTAGGGCTGCTTCCTTCCGGACCTGACCCGGTTGGCGAGTGGATCGTCCACCACCAACCTCCCGCTTTCCATATCGGCAATTGCGCGACGAAATGCAAGTGCGCCGCAGAAATCGCAAAAATATGGAATTGGCGCACCAAAGCGTGAGGGGCGCAATGATTCGCTTGCAGCCCCCCTGCCGCCGCTCTAGCGTTCCTGCGTTTGAGGAAAACAAGAAAAGCAAGGGAAACGCCGATGCTGCCGGGCCTGAAGGCCGGATTCACGCTGGACGCACGGCTGGAGGCGGACAGCGAGCAGTTGATGTGGCTTGGGCTGTGCGAGCTGCGGGTGATGAACGACCGCCGCTGGCCCTGGTTGCTGCTGGTGCCGCAGCGCCCCGGCGCGGAGGAAATCCACGACATGACGCCGCTCGACCAGGCGATGCTGACCTTCGAGACCAATATGGTGGCGCAGGCGCTGAAGAAAGCGACCGGCTGCACCAAGATCAACACCGGCGCGCTCGGCAACATCGTGCGCCAGTTGCACATCCATGTCATCGCGCGTTCGGAAGGCGATCCCGGCTGGCCAGGTCCTGTGTGGGGACATGGCCTGCGAGAGCCCTATCAGCGTTCCGACTTGCGACGGTTTGCCGAAACGATCAAGGCGGCGCTATAAGCGTTCCCCGTGTCCATCCCTCAACATATTCCAGAGTCCCCATGAGCTTCCGCCTGTTTGACGCGCCTTTGCGCGAGCCGAGCCAGTTCGTCGGCTTCGCCGGCAACACGATCGACCGGCAGTCCGAGAACCGCGCCGACGATTCGGTCGACAAAGCGCTGGCCGATCCGGCGACGCGGCTGCTTCTGATGCATGGCGGCCGGCTCTATCTGAAGCTCGGCGATGGCGGCGCTCTCGATCCCTGGTTCGGTGCGACCGAGAGCGAGCCCTTCAAGGTTTCCCTGGCGCAAGGCATCCTGCTCGGCTTTTCCGAACGAGGACCGGTGCTGGCCGTGCCCGCCGGCGTCGAACCCGAACAGCTTCCGGAAACAGTCAAGGCCATCGACTACCGCTCGGTCTACATGCAAGGGCTGATCGACGAGGCGGCGGCCGGCGCGATGGCGCAAGGGGCGGCTTTGCTCGCCTGGCATGCCAGCCATCGCTTCTGCAGCAAATGCGGCACGGAATCGCAGATGCGGGCCGGCGGCTACAAGCGGCATTGCCCGAATTGCGGCACCGAGCATTTTCCGCGCACCGACCCGGTGGCGATCATGCTGACGGCGACGCGGGAGAAGTGCCTGCTCGGACGCGGTCGGCATTTCGCGCCGGGCATGTATTC
>NZ_RZPF01000358.1:0-6426 GCF_004022735.1 Mesorhizobium sp. M7A.F.Ca.AU.001.01.1.1 | reverse complement strand
GACGAAATTGATACCCATCGTCTCCCATTCGACTTGGCGGAAACTGGCGATCCTGGCCGTGACGTTGCGGCCCAGCACATTGACGGTGATGGTGTCGCCGAGCTTCAGCCCGATCTCCTTGCCTTCTTGCGCCGAAAACGAAACCAGCGGTTCGCCGCTGTAATTTTCGGGCCACCAACTGCCCTCGGTCAGCGTCGCGTTCTCCGGCTGCCTGGTGTCATAGGTCAGGCCGCGATCCCCCCTCAGCACCCAGGCGCCTTCCGCCGGCACCTTCACCTTGTCGACATCGACACCGTTCAGCGCCATCACCCGGCCGCGCAGCATCGGCACCTTGGCCAGCACGCCCTGCGGCGCCTCCTTGCCGATCAGCGCCGAGAAGGACGCGACATCGGCGCTCTGGATGTCGACGAAGAAGAAGTTCGGCGCCCGTTCCGGCAGGCTGCCTGAGATCTGTCGCCTGAGATTGCCGTCGATCAGCGCCAGCGTCACCAATAGCGTCAGCCCGAGCCCCAGGGACAGCACCACCGATGGCGTCAGGGCGCCTGGCCGATGGATGTTGCCGATGGCGAGCCTGAGCGCCACGAAGCGCACGCGCGGGCTTTTCCTGGCCGCCCATTGCACCAGTGCGCCGACCGAGCGCAGCACCAGGAAGGCGAAGACGGTAGCGCCGACAAAGATCGAGGCGATGCGCTGGTCGCCCGAGAACAGAATGGCCAGCGCCGCAAGCAGCAGCGCGATGCCTATGGCCGCCGCGACATAGGCGGGGCGCGGCAAGCCGCGGCCTTCCAGTCCCATTTCGCGAAACAGCGCGGTTGCCGGCACGTCGCGGGCGCGGCCGAGCGGCAGCAGCGCGAAAGCCAACGTCACCAGCAGGCCGAACAGCGCCGCCATGCCGAGCGCGCCGGGATAGAAGCCGCCTTCGGCCGGCACCGGAATGACGGATTGCAAGGCCGCGCTCGCCGCGAAGGGCATTAGTGCGCCGAGCACAAGGCCTAGCACGACACCCAATCCGGCTATGATCAGGATCTGCACGAGATAGACGGCAAAGACGAAGCCGCCCGAAGCGCCCAGGCTCTTGAAGGTGGCGATGACGCCGCGCTTGCCGTCGAGATAGGCGCGCACCGCATTGGCGACGCCGACGCCGCCGACCACCAGCGCCGTCAGCCCGACCAGGGTCAGGAACTGCGAGAAGCGTTCGATGTTGGACGACAGCGCGGGCGCCGCGTTGCTGCGCGTGCGGATCGACCAGCCGGCTTCCGGAAAATCCGTGGCGGCCTGATCCTGGATGGCCTTGAGCCTTGCCTCGTCGGCGTCCGCCGGCAGCCGGATTTTGTAGGCATTCTCGACCAGGCTGCCCGGCTGGATCAGTCCAGTGGCCGCCAACCCTTCGGTCGAGATCATCAGCCTCGGCGCGAAGCCGAAGCCGTCGGACACGGCATCCGGTTCGGCGACCAGCTTGGCGCGCAGTTCGAAAGTAGCGGTGCCGAGCTTCAGCCGGTCGCCAAGCTTGACGTGCAACCGCTCGAACAGAAGATCGGGCGCTGCCGCACCGAAGACGCCGAACTCTTCGCCGAACAGTTCCTGTTTCGACAGCGCCGGCTCGGTCTCCAGCGTGCCATAGAGCGGATAGACATGGTCGACCGCCTTGGCCTCGACCAGCGCCTGGTCGGATCCGTCGGCGAGACGCGCCATCGAACGCATGCTGGCGGTCCGCGAAACCGTGCCGAGCCCGTCAAGGAAGCTGCGCTCCGCCTGACTGGCGTCACGCTGGTTGATCTGGAAGCGAAGATCGCCGCCAAGCAGCGTCTGGCCCTGATTGGCGACACCGGCGGTGATCGAACGCGCCACCGAGTTGACGCCGCCGATGGCCGCGACGCCGAGCGCGATGCAGGCGAGGAAGATCAGGAAACCGGACAGGCCGCCGCGCATCTCGCGCAGCGAGAAGCGGACAGCGAGCCTCAACGTCCGGGACAGCGGCATCAGGCCGTCACCTTGACCGGCGCCGGTGCCTCGATCCGGCCCGAGTGCATCGAAACCTGGCGCGAACAGCGTGCCGCGAGCGCCGGATCATGCGTCACCAGCACCAGCGTCATGCCGCGCTCGGCCGCCTTCGCAAACAGGAGGTCGGCGACCTGCCGCCCGGTCGCCTGGTCCAGATTGCCGGTCGGCTCGTCGGCGATCAGGATGCGCGGCGACGGCGCCAATGCGCGGGCGATCGCCACGCGCTGCTGCTCGCCGCCCGACAATTCGCCGGGATAGTGGGTGACGCGGTCGCTGAGGCCAACCGCCGCCAGCTCGCGCGCCGCCACCGCGAACGGATCGGAATGGCCGGCCAGTTCCAGCGGCACCGCGACATTTTCGAGCGCCGTCATGTTGGGAATGAGATGGAAGGACTGGAACACGATGCCAATGTTTCGGCCACGAAACGAAGCAATCTGGTCCTCGCTTTTGCCGTTGAGCAGCTCGCCGGCGATTCGGACCGTACCCGAATCGACCCTTTCCAGGCCTGCCAGGACCATCAGCAAGGTCGACTTGCCGGAACCCGAAGGTCCGACGATGCCGGTCGCCTCGCCGGTCGCCACGTCGAGGCTCACCCCCTTCAGCACATGGACCGATGAAGCGCCCTCGCCAAGGGTCAGGGACACGTCTTTCAGCGCGATGACGGCTTCTGTCAAAATGAAATCGTCCTATATCTGGGAATGAAGGCTCTGCTTGCCGGAAGCCGTCGACTGGAGAATTCCTAGCTCATATGGGGCCTGCCGCATGTCTTTCAAACGCAGTATTGCCGCAGGCTTCGTGGTTTTCCTCGCCATTTGCGGCGTCATGTCGTCGGCGCGTGCCGAGCCGTTCAAGATCGTCGGCTTCGGTGACAGCCTGATGGCGGGCTATGGCCTTGGACCCGACCAGGGCTTTACCGACAGGCTGCAGGCAGCGCTTGGCGCCAAAGGCCACGACGTGACCGTCGCCAATGCCGGCGTCTCCGGCGACACGACGAGCGGCGGCCTGGCGCGGCTTGACTGGTCGGTGCCGGACGGCACGCAGCTGGTCATCCTCGAACTCGGCGCCAACGACATGCTGCGCGGCGTCTCGCCCGACATCACCAAAAAGAACCTCGACGAGATGCTGAGCAAGCTGAAGCAGCGCAAGATTGCCGTGCTTCTGGCCGGCATGCGCGCCGCACCCAATCTCGGTCCCGACTACCAGAGCGCCTTCGACGCCATTTTCCCGGACCTGGCGAAGAAATACGACGTCGCGCTCTACCCGTTCTTTCTCGACGGCGTCGCCGGCCAGCCCGGCATGCAGCTCGAGGACGGCCTGCATCCGAGCGCACGAGGCGTCGACCAGATGGTCGAACGCATCCTGCCCGCGGTCGAGAAGGTGATCGCGGCGGTGCCGGGCGATTCCTAGCGGGTTGGAACTGTTTCCGCCCGGCGAGCTTTTAACAGGGACTGTGGCCAACAAACCTCTTGCTCCGTTTGACTATCGATGATTCGCTATGGGTGACAGTTCGATTCGAGGAAGGGAGGCTCTTCATGCCGCGTCTTTTCACCGCCCTCGAAATTCCGCGTGACGCTGCCCTTTCGCTGTCCCTGCTGCGGGGCGGCTTGCCGGGAGCTCGCTGGATCGACGTCGAAAACTACCATCTGACGCTGCGCTTCATCGGCGATGTTCCCGGCCATGTCGCCGACGAGATCGCCAACGCGCTCGACCGCGTCCACCGCCCTTCTTTCTCGCTGGCGCTGACCGGCGTCGGCGCTTTCGGCCAGAAGAAGCCGCATGCGGTATGGGCGGGCGCTTCCGCCTCGCCCGATCTGGCCGCCCTTCAAGGTGAGGTCGACCGCATCTGCCAGCGGCTCGGCATCCCGGCCGACCCGCGCAAATTCATGCCGCATGTGACGCTGGCGCGCTTGCGCAATTCGACCCCGCTGGACGTTGCCCAATATCTGTCGGCGCGCGGCAATTTCTCGACGCTGCCGTTCCGCATCGGCCGTTTCGTTTTGATGTCGTCGCGCGATTCGGTCGGCGGCGGACCCTACATCGTCGAGGAAGCCTGGCCGCTGTCAGGCACGGACGCCCGCGCCTCCAGCCTTGTCGCCAGCGCCTCCGACGCCTCGCGGATCATGCGATAGGCGGAAGCGAAGGCTTCTGCCTCGTCATGATAAGGATCCGGCACGTCGCGTGCCTTTCCCTGCGCGAATTCCAGGAACAGATGGATACGGTCCTGCACGGCCGCCGGCGCCAGCGCCTTCAGGTCAGCGACATTCGACCGGTCCATGCCAAGGATCAGGTCGAAACGGTGGAGGTCCTGCGGCGTGACCTTGCGCGCCCTCTGCCCGGAAATGTCGACGCCGTGCCGCATGGCGACCGCGATCGCGCGTCGATCGGGGGCAGAGCCGGCCTCCCAGTCACTGGTTCCCGCCGAATCGAGCAGGATATCCCGGGCCGACCCGCGCTCGGCCCAAACGGCGCGGAAGACACCTTCCGCCAGCGGCGACCGGCAGATGTTGCCGAGGCAGACGAAGAGAATGGAATTTATAGGCTTCGCGCTCATCGATCCGTCGCTATGGTGAGGGTCGTTTTCGAATAGCACAGGATAGGGACATGGCGAGAGAGAAACTGGGCAGGCAAGCCGCTGAAGCCGCATTGACGGGCCTCGACGGCTGGGCGCTGGCGGAAGACGGCGCCTCCATCAAGCGCACATTCACCTTCGCGAATTTCTCCGAGGCTTTCGCCTTCATGACCCGCGTCGCGCTTGCCGCCGAGGCGATGGATCATCATCCCGACTGGTCGAATGTCTACAAGACCGTCGACGTGACGCTGAACACCCACGACGCCGGCGGCGTCACTGCGCTCGATATCGATCTGGCCACGAAAATGAACCGTTTTGCCGGCGCCTGAGGCCTGGTATCGCCTCGGCAGGCCCAAATCGGCACCGGCATCTTGTAGCGGGGGTCGGGTTTCACCACATTTTCCCCCGCGGGGCAGGCGCCGGATGCGCATGAGCCCCGCAAGGAGAGACTGATGGCGCAACAATCCGGTTTTGATTTCTTCGGCTTTGGCGGCAAGCCGTCAGACGAGAGCGAAGTGCGCGAGAAATTCTGGCGCACAGCCAAGAAGGCCGCGCGGCAGATCCCCTTCATGGAAGAGGTCGTGGCCGCCTATTATTGCGCCATGGACAAGAACACGCCGCTGCGCGCCAAGGGCATTCTGCTGGCCGCGCTCGGCTATTTCGTGCTGCCGGTGGATGTCATCCCCGACTTCGTCTTCGGGCTTGGCTTCACCGACGACATCGCTGTGCTCACCGCCGCGATCACCGCCGTCAGTGCCCACATCACCACTGCGCACCGGCAGGCCGCCAGGGACGCCATGGCCGAGAAGGGCTGAACACGCGCGCGGAACGCCGTTGAAGCCGGCTTTCGGCGACAGCGTAAAAAGTCAAACTCTTGCCGCTTTCGTGGCCTTCAAGTCGCCAAAGGGATGTCGCGCCACCCGCTCGCAGGGCGGCGGCGCGGGTATGGTGGCGGTTTCCTCGGGGTGAGGGTCCTTTTCTCTTCGGAAATTCACCGTTTGGTAACCCAGATTAAATCAAAATGAAGCGACGGGCAGGACGCCAAGCCGGCCTGCCTCCGCACCATTTGGAATACGGGAAAAGCGATGCGCGGATTGATTGCGATAGTTTCGAGTCTGGCCCTGGTGGCCGTGGCAGCGCCGGCACTGGCGCAGTCGGCGACCAAGATCGGCCAGCACAATGCCTGGGGCACCTACAGCTACCAGGCATCGGGCGGCAAGGTCTGCTATGTCCTGACCGTGCCGACCGACAAGCAGCCGCCCACGCTCGACCATGGCGATATGTTCTTCTTCGTCAGCCAGCGGCCCGGCCAGCAAGTGTCCTACGAGCCGCAATTCATTGCCGGCTACAATTTCCAGGAAGGCTCCAAGGCCACCGTGACCATCGACAAGAAGACGTTTTCGATGTTCACGCGCGGCAAATCGGCCTGGGTCGAGAATGCCGCCGAGGAGCCGGTACTGATCGCCGCCATGAAGACCGGCACCGACATGAAGGTGACGGCGAAGTCCGGCCGCGGCAATCCCACCTCCTATGTCTTCTCTCTGAAGGGCATTTCGGCGGCGCTGACATCGATCGCCAAGTGTAAATAGGCAAAGCTACTTTTTTGAGGGAAAGGCCGGGCCGCGAAGTCCGGCCTTTTTTCTTTCATACTTGCCCCGGCCCGGCCTCCGCCCGGCGGCGCCGGATCGCCTCGGCGATGAAGACACGCGATAGCGCGTGATAGAGCGGCTCGTGCGAGATCATGCGCGCCGTGCCGTAGCCCAGCATCGAGGCCAGCATCAGCGCGATGACATTGTCGTGATTGCCGGTCATCTCCAGGATGATGACGAAGGCCGTCATCGGCGCTTGCACCACAC
>NZ_RZPF01000357.1:0-6456 GCF_004022735.1 Mesorhizobium sp. M7A.F.Ca.AU.001.01.1.1 | reverse complement strand
GCCTGTTTCGAGCACCGCCTTGCGAAACAGCGCGACATCGGGCTGGCTGATGTAGCCCGGGATGGCATCCATCTTGTCCAGCGTACCGCCGGTGTGGCCAAGGCCACGGCCCGAGATCATCGGCACATAGGCGCCGCAGGCGGCGACGATCGGCGCCAGCATCAGCGAGACATTGTCACCGACGCCGCCGGTCGAATGCTTGTCGGTGACCGGGCCAGGCAGGTCCGACCAGTCGAGCACATCGCCGGAATCGCGCATCGCCAGCGTCAGCGCCACGGCCTCGTCGCGGTTCATGCCGTTGAAGAACACCGCCATGGCGAAGGCGCCGGCCTGGCCGTCGGTAACGGCGCCTGACGTCACGCCCGCGACGAAGCCGGCGATCTCGTCCTCCGACAGCCTCAGGCCATCGCGCTTGCGGCGGATGATTTCCTGGGGAAGCATCAGATCTCCAGCAGTCCGTCGCGGAACACGCGCTGCAGGATCGTCGCCAGCCGCGCGCCGCCGACCGGCGCCATGTCCTTGGTCTCCTGGTGCGAAAGCTCGGCCCCGGTCATGCCGGCCGCCAGATTGGTGATGACCGAACAGGCGGCGACGCGCAGTCCGAGGAAGCGGGCGAGAATGACCTCCGGTACGGTCGACATGCCGACCGCATTGGCGCCCATGATGCGCGCCATGCGGATTTCGGCCGGCGTTTCGAAGCATGGGCCGGAGAACCACATATAGACGCCCTTGTGCAGGGTGGTGCCGGTCGCTTTTGCCGCCCGCTCGATGGCCTGGCGGATGCCGGCATCATAGGCTTCGGTCAGGCCGACGAAACGCCGGTCGCTTGGTTCGCCGATCAGCGGGTTGGTGCCCGAGAAATTGATGTGGTCCGATATCAGCATCACCGAGCCCGGCGGCATGTCCGGATCGACCGAGCCGGCGGCATTGGTGAGGATCAGT
This sequence comes from Mesorhizobium sp. M7A.F.Ca.AU.001.01.1.1, assembly GCF_004022735.1. Classification (NCBI taxonomy): domain Bacteria; kingdom Pseudomonadati; phylum Pseudomonadota; class Alphaproteobacteria; order Hyphomicrobiales; family Phyllobacteriaceae; genus Mesorhizobium; species Mesorhizobium sp. M7A.F.Ca.AU.001.01.1.1. The sequence continues at coordinate 5,514 of NZ_RZPF01000357.1, read as the reverse complement.
TTCGTGATGCCGATGCCGGCAAGCACTTCCAGCACCGGCCGCATCGCCGCGGCGTTGCCGTGCTCATAGTAATGGGCACGGCCCGACAGCAGCAGCACCGGCACGCCGGCAAACAGCCCTGCCACCACTTCGCCGGCGTGCCCGGTGACACCGCTTCTGGGAAAGCCGGGCAGGTCGGCATAGGAGATGCGGATCGGGTCCTCGATCTGGTCGACCAGACCGCCGAGGCCCGAGCCGAGCACCAGTGCCGTGGCCGGCGCCAGGCCGTCCAGCCTTTCGACGAGATGATCCAGGGCTTTTTCCGTCATCGTTGCCAGCTGTTCATTTGAGCCTGTTGCTCATTTCAAAATATCGCCGCGGAAGCCGTAAGGCAGCATGTCGCCCATGGTCACGGTTTCGGCCACACCCGCATTGTCGCAGAGATAGAGCTTTGTTTCCGGCCGGCAGAATTCGGCAAGCCGCTGGCGGCAGCCGCCGCAAGGCGAGCATTTGGCCATGCGTTCGGCAAGCACGGCGATTTCCACGATCTTGCCGCCGCCGCCCATAATATAGTGGCCGAGCGCCGTGGTCTCGGCGCACCAGCCTTCCGGATAGGAGGCGACTTCGATGTTGGCGCCGGTAAAGACGCGACCGTCCTCGGTGCGCAAGGCAGCGCCGACCGGAAACTTAGAATAGGGCGCGTAGGCCTTGGCCATGGCGGCCTTGGCGGCCTCGAACAGATCATGCGACATTCAGCGTTCTCTCCGATGATCGTGTTCAAAACCCGGCGCAAAGCCGACCCGTCGCTCAACGTTCCTTGACATAAGGCACGCCGCCGGCGCGTGGCGGGATTGCCTTGCCGATGAAGCCGGCGAGCAGGATGACGGTGAGGATGTAGGGCAACGCCTGCATGAACTGCGCCGGCACCTTGCCGATGATGGGCAGCGGGGATCCTTGCAGGCGGATCGACGCAGCGTCCAGGAAGCCAAACAGCAGGCAGGCGAACATGGCGTTGACCGGCTTCCACTTGGCGAAGATCAAGGCTGCCAGCGCGATATAGCCCTTGCCGGCAGTCATGTCCTTCACGAAGCCGCCATTTTGCACCATCGACAGGTAGGCGCCGGCAATGCCGGTGAGGATGCCGGTGCAGATCAGCGCCCGGTAGCGCAGCCAGGCGACCGAGATGCCGGCGGTGTCGACGGCGGCCGGGTTCTCGCCGACGGCGCGAAGGCGCAGGCCGAAGCGGGTGCGAAACAGCACCCACCAGGTGAACGGCACCATCAGGAAGGCAAGATAGACCAGGATCGAGTGGCCCGACAGGAGTTCGGCATAGATCGGTCCGATGATCGGCACGTCGCGGATGGCCTCGGCGCCCGGCAAGGTGATGGCCTCGAAGCGCTCGCCCGGTTGCAGCGCCGGCGTGCGCCCGCCCTGCTGGAACCAGGCCTGGCCGAGGATGATGGTTGAGCCGGCGGCGATGAAATTGATCGCCACGCCGGAGACGATCTGGTTGCCGCGATGAGTGATCGAGGCAAAGCCGTGGATCATGGCGAAGGCGACCGAGATCACGACCGCCATGCCGAGGCCGAGAAAGGCCGAATGGAACACGGAAGCTGCGGCCGCACCGGCGAAGGCGCCGACAAGCATCTTGCCTTCGAGGCCGATGTCGAAGATGCCGGCGCGTTCCGAATAGAGCCCGGCGAGGCAAGCAAGCAGCAGCGGCACCGAGAGGCGGATGGTGGAGTCCAGTGTCTGGATGATCGCGTTGAACACATCCATCTCAGGCACCTTTCCCCTTGACCGCTTCCATGCCGACCGATCGCGGACTGAACGAGGCAAACAGCGCCTGGATGTAGCGCCGGAACATGTGCTCGAGGGCACCGGCAAACAGGATCACCAGGCCTTGAATGATGACGATCATGTCGCGGCTGATTGCCGGCATCTCGAAGGCGAGTTCGGCGCCGCCCTGGTAGAGCATGCCGAACAGGACCGCCGCCAATACGATGCCGACAGGGTGCAGGCGGCCCATCAGCGCCACGGCGATGCCGACGAAGCCGGCGCCGGAAACGAAGTCGATGGCGACATTGTGCTGATCGCCCATCACCGGATTGAGCGCCATCATGCCGGCCAGTGCGCCCGAGATCATCATGGCGGTGATGATGATGCGGGTTTCGGAAATGCCGGCATAGCGTGCCGCCTTCGGGCTGTGACCGTAGGTGCGCATCTCGTAGCCGAGCTTGGTGCGCCAGATCAGCAGCCAGACCAGGAAGGCCATGACCAGCGCCAGCAGGAAGGTGACGTTGAGCGGCGCCGAACGGATCTTGGCGCCGAACAGCTCGATGATCCAGTTGAGTTTGGGCAATTCCGCGCCGGCGAGGAAGTTGCGCGTCTGCGGCGCTTGCGAGGCGGCTGGCTTCAACGGGCCGACCAGCAGGTAAACCATGATCGAGGCGGCGATGAAGTTGAACATGATGGTGGTGATGACGATGTGCGAGCCACGCTTGGCCTGCAGATAGGCCGGGATAAGCGCCCACAATGCGCCCACCGCCGCCGCAGCAATGATCGCCAGCGGGAAGGTCAGCCACCATGGCAGTGTACTGTCGAAGCTCAGGCAGACGATGGCGATGCCAAGGCCGGCGATGTAGGCCTGCCCCTCGGTGCCGATGTTGAACAGGCCGCAATGCGCGGCAACCGCGACCGAAAGCCCGGTGAAGATGAAGGTGGTGGCATAAAACAGGGTGAAGGCAATGCCTGTGCCTTTGCCGAAGGCGCCTTCGACCAGGATGACGGCGGCGCGCAACGGATTCTCGCCGACCAGAAGCACGACGAAGCCGGCGACGACGAAGGCGACGAACAGATTGATCAGCGGGATCAGGCCATAGTCGGCCCAGGCCGGCAGTTTGGCGTAAGGCGTGCTCATTGCGCGGCCTCCTGGTGCTCGATGCCGGCCATCAGCAGGCCGAGCTCGCCCTCGGTCGCTTCCGGACCGCGCTCGCCGACGATGCGGCCGGCAAACATCACCAGGATACGGTCGGACAGCGAACGGATCTCGTCCAGCTCGACCGACACCACCAGCACCGCCTTGCCCTGGTCGCGCATGGCGATCAGGCGCTTGTGGATGAACTCGATGGCGCCGACATCGACGCCGCGTGTCGGCTGGCCGACGATCAGCACGCCCGGGTCCTGTTCCATCTCCCGTGCCAGCACGATCTTCTGCTGGTTGCCGCCGGAGAAATTGGCGGTCTTCAGCCGGCAGTCGGCCGGGCGGATGTCGTATTTGGCGATCTTGTCCCTGGCATCGTTGCGGATGGCATCGATGTTGAGGAACGGCCCCTTCAAATAGCGGGGATCATCGTGATAGCCGAGGATCGAATTCTCGTTCTCCTCGAAGGCCAGCACCAGCCCGACGTGATGGCGGTCCTCCGGCACATGCGCCAGGCCACGGTCGCGCAACTCTCCGGGGTCGGCGGCACCGGTCAGGTCGATCGGCTTGCCATCCAGCATGACCGAGCCGGAAACGGCACGCCTGATGCCGGAAATCGCCTCGAGCAGTTCGGATTGTCCGTTGCCGGCGACACCGGCGATGCCGACGATCTCGCCGGCCCTGATATCGAAGGAGATGTCGTCGACCATGGTGACGCCGCGCGTATCCCTGACCGTCAGGTTCTTGACTGCGAGCTTGACGGCGCCGGCCTCTGCCTCGCCCTTCTCGACCCGCAAGAGCACGCGCCGGCCGACCATCAGCTCGGCCAGTTCCTCGACAGTCGTTTTCCTGGTCTCGCGCGTCGCCACCATCGTGCCCTGGCGCATGACCGACACCGTGTCGGTGATGGCCATGATCTCGCGCAGTTTGTGGGTGATCAGCACCACCGTCTTGCCCTGGTCCTTCAACTGCCGAAGGATGCGGAACAGATGGTCGGCCTCGGCCGGCGTCAAAACGCCCGTCGGTTCGTCGAGGATCAGGATCTCGGCGCCGCGATAGAGCGCCTTCAGGATCTCGACACGCTGCTGCAGGCCGACCGGCAGTTCCTCGATGATTGCATCGGGATCGACTTCCAGCCCGTATTCACGCTCCAGCCGCTCCAGTTCGGAGCGCGCCTTGGCGATGCTCTTCTTCAAGAGCGCATCGCTTTCGGCGCCGAGGATGACGTTCTCCAGCACTGTGAAATTGTCGACCAGCATGAAGTGCTGATGCACCATGCCGATGCCGAGCGCGATGGCGTCATTGGGGGTCTTGATCGAAGCCGGCTGGCCGCCAACGCGGATCTCGCCGCTGTCGGCCTGGTAGAAGCCGTAGAGGATCGACATCAGCGTCGACTTGCCAGCGCCGTTCTCGCCGACAATGCCGTGGATCGTGCCGCGACCGATCTCAAGATTGATGTCCCGGTTGGCGCGCACCGCACCAAAACTCTTGTTGATGCCGATCAACTCGATTGCGGCTTGCGCCATGCAGCCTGTCCCACTCTTATTTTTTTATCGCTTGGTCAAAACGCCTAGCATGACGCTCCGCCCGTGCCAATTGGCGGAGCAGGTTCACTCTCGACAAATCCCGGTGCGCTTGTCAATTTGCAACGTGGCCGGGGCCTTCACATTCGCTAGTATGGCGGAGCCGAAATTCGCATTGCGGCGCAAGACATCGCGGCGCAAGACATCGCGGTGAAGACTGGGGAATTCACATGACCATACCCGCCGACCGGCTGACGACGCTGGAAATCCGCGCCGCCGAGCAGGAGAAGACCATCGAGGAACTGTCCGGCCAGATCGCCGAGCAGTGGAAAGTGATCGAGCGCATGCAGCGCAAGCTCGACGCGCTGACGGATCGCTTCCTGGCGCTGGAGGAGCAGACGGGAGATGAAGTGCCTGTAACCAAGCCGCCGCACTGGTGAGGAAAAAGGGAAGGGCGCATGCCATGGCCAGTGAAAGCGATCGCATTGCACGGGCCAGCGACTATGTGCGTGGCCTGATGAACGATGCGGAGCGCGAACGGGCCGAACGTGATCTGGAGATCGACCCGGCCTTCCGCGACGAGGTCGTGCGACTTGCCGAGCGCATGCACGTCTTCGACCGTGCCGAACCGGGGGATGGCGAAGAGCGCTGGAAGCAGATCACGCAGCGCATTGGCGACCTGCCGCAGATGCGTAGTTCTGGCCTGAGCGACGCCAGGCCGCCAACCGTGATCCGAAGCCTGTCGCAGCGGCCATACGGCGTCGGCGTGCACGCGCTGGGCGGCCGGCGTGGATTTGTGGTTGCCGCCGGACTGATGGTGGCGTTCGCGCTCGGTTGTCTCGCCGCGAAGCTGCTATAGGCGAGGCCGGCGAGACATCAGAGCCATCGTCTCGCCGTCCGAACGGCATATCTCAACGGTGTTCCAGCCGAGGGCCGCGTAGAAACCACGCGCATCCCATGTGTAGAGATAGAGCATCTCGACGCCCCGTGACGCCGCATGGGCTTCCGTTGCCTTGACCAGCGCGGTGGCGATGCCTCGGCGTCGATACCTTGCATCGACAACCAACCCGGCCAGCCATGGCGTCAGAT
>NZ_RZPF01000356.1:0-6456 GCF_004022735.1 Mesorhizobium sp. M7A.F.Ca.AU.001.01.1.1 | reverse complement strand
CGTCACATCGGCGAGTGGGAACAGGCGCTGGGCGTCACGCTGTTCCGTCGAGGACGGCACGGCTACGAACTGACGGAGGCCGGCAGCACGCTGTTGGAACGCGGCAAGGCGGTCAGCGAGCAGGCAAGCGCCTTCTCACTCCTGGCACTGGGTTCGGTCGAGGCTATCGAAGGCACGGTGCGTATCGCCGCCAGCGAGGTCGTGGCGGCCTATGTCCTGCCTGAGATGACGATGCGGCTGGGGATCGAGGAGCCCGGCATCGAGGTCGAGATCGTCGCTTCCAATCAGGTTGAGAACCTGCTGCGTCGAGATGCCGACATCGCCATCCGCATGGTCAAGCCGGCGCAGAACGAGCTGATGGCACGCAAGGTCTGCGACATCGAGCTCTGCGCCTGCGCGGCCAAATCCTATCTCGACAGGCGCGGCCGTCCGCTGAAGCCTGCCGATCTTGTCGGCCACGATCTGGTCGGCTTCGACCGCGGCGACGAGATCATCAGGGGTTTTACCCAGCACGGCATCCCCGTCACCCGGAGCAGCTTCCGCTTCAGGACCGACAACCAGATGGTTTTGTGGGAAGCGGTGCGGGCGGGAAACGGCATTGGTCTTGGCCAGGAGCCGCTGGCCGACAGGGATCCTTTGATTGAGAAGGTGCTGCCTGACCTGCCGCTGCCAGTTCTGCCGGTGTGGCTGGCGATGCATCGCGACGTGCGTACCAGCGTGCGCATCCGCCGTGTGGTGGATTTCCTTCACGAGGAGCTGAAACGCTATTCTGCGGGTGCTGGCGCGAATTCGGCGCGGTGAGCGAGCCCGGCCATCAGCAACACGATGATCAGCAGTCCCGACATGGTGATGAAGATCGGGCCGAAGCTGGAATGCTCGGCAACGAAGCCGATCGCCGACGGCGCCACCAGTATGCCGCAGTATCCGATCGTTGTGACCACGCTCATGCCGGTGCCGGAAGACATGCCTTCCTGGTTGCCGCCGGCCGAAAAGATGATCGGCACCATATTGGCGATGCCGAAGCCGCAAAAGGCAAAGGCTGCAATGGCGAGCCAGGGCGAGGGCGCCAGGCCAGCCACCAGCATGCCGACCGCGGCTACGAGGGCCGACGCGCGTAGCGTCGTCACCGCGCCGAAGCGATTGCGTATGCCGTCGCCGAAGAACCGCGTAACCGCCATGACGCCTGAAAATCCGGCGTAGGCGAGGCCGGCGACGGCGAGATCGGCGCCGAGCTCCTGGCGCAGATACAGGGCTGCCCAGTCGAGCACCGCGCCCTCGGAGATCATCGCCAGTAACGCCATCAGCCCGATCAGATAAACCAGCGGGTTTGCCGGCAGTGCGAATTTGTGGTGCTCGGCCGCCTGCGGTCTGTCTTCGGCGAGGAGATAGCGAACGGCCACCGCGATCACCGCGAAGGCAAACGCCGTTACTGCCGCCGCGTGGACGAGGTGGCCGTAATGCTGGATGGCAAAGCCGCCGAGGCCGCCACCGGCAAAACCGCCGAGACTCCAGAAGCCGTGCGAAGACGACATGACGGCGCGGGAGAGCCGCCGTTCGACCACCACGGCGTTGGCATTCATCGCAACGTCCATGCCACCGATCGAGCCGCCGAAGATGATCATGGCAACGGCCGCCAAGGGTACGTCGGGCGCCAGCGCCACGACCATGAGACCGAGGCTGCCGCACAGGGCGAACCAACGCAGTACGGTGCGCGAACCATGTCTGGAGATCAAATGGCCACACCAGGTCATCGCGACGACGGCGCCGACCCCAAACAACAGAATCAGCAGACCGAGCGTGAACTTCGAAATCTCCAGCCGGGTCAGGAACACCGGAATCTGCGGCGCCCAGCTGCCCGTCAGGAAGCCGTTGGCGAGGAAAATGGCCGCGAGCGCCCATCGGCCGCGAATGGCAGTCAGCTTGGCAGTTGACGCGTTCATGAGGCGAATCCCGCAAGAAATGGCTTCGCGCGGCAAATTAGATCGATTCAATTTTCAGTCAAGGCTCTTTCGGGAAGCATTTTTTGAGCCAAACACAGCCTTGAGTGATCGCCGGCCTTAATGGTCCTTGTGGCGCCTTGCCTCGAATTCGGCCTTCTTGGCGTCGGAGGCCTCGGTCTGGTTGAGCGCCTGCCATTGCGCATAAGGCATGCCGTAGACGATCTCGCGCGACTGATCCTTGGTGAGACCGACGCCCTCGGCATTGGCCGCCTCGCGATACCAGTTCGACAGGCAGTTGCGGCAGAAGCCGGCGAGGTTCATCAGGTCGATGTTCTGCACGTCGTTGCGTTCGCGCAGATGCTCGACCAGCCGGCGGAAGGCGGCCGCCTCGAAATCGCGTTGCTGCTCGTCGCTGAGTTCGGTCATCGAAACCTCCGTCATAGCGGCCCGGTGCGCGAGCCGAACATCTTCACCACATGTATATCGGGACGGCGGTCGATGGCGTCAACGATCGGCGCCAGCCGTTCGGCCCAGGCGAGCGCGCCCTTCTGGTCCGATATCAAATCCTGTCGGATCTCGATCAGCGCATGGGCGAAGCCGTTGACGATGGCGTGCTTGTACATGGTGTCGCCGCGCAGCGCGCCGTCATAGGGTTCGTTGTCGCCGACGACGAGGTTCCTGTCCTGCGCCAGCATGTCTATCAACGGCCGCGCCACGCGGTCGTCGAGGTCCCACAGGATGCCGACGTGCCAAGGACGCTGGATTCCTTGCATGGCCGGGGTGAAGGAATGCACCGAGAAGATGAAGGGCGCCTGGGCGGAAGCCTGTGCGACCGAGGCGATCATGGCGCTGACGGCGTCGTGATAGGGCCGGTAGAACCCGTCGAGCCGCCTCTCGCGCTCCTCGGCAGCGATGGGGTAGTTCCCAGGTACGACCGTGCCGTCATAAAGCTGGCGAATGAGCGTCGGGTCGTCTTCGCCGCGATTGGGATCGATCAGCAGCCGCGAAAAATTGGCGAGCACCGCTGGCACGCCCAGCAGGGCAGCCAGTTCGCGCGTCACGCCCTCGACGCCGATGTCATAGGCGATGTGGCGGTCGAACTCCGCTGAGGGCAGGCCGAGGCTGCCATAGTCGTCGGGCAGGTCGCGACGGGCATGATCGCCCAACAGCACGATGCCTCGCTTGCGGTCGCCCTCGATGATGTCGAAAGGCGCGAAAACTGTGGATCGGGTCATTGGCGGGAAATGGTCTGTTCGCTGGCTTCCGGGGAGGATGCTATCGTCATTCCACGAAGACGACGCTTGCGCAATGCCGTTGTTTGGCCAAGGTTTCCCGGGAAATCTGGCACAAGTCGGCGAATTGTGCGCCGGAGCCTTTCTAAATCGATTGGAATTGGACAAAACGGTGCGTTGACATGCGCCCGGACTTTTCCGAAAAGGGGCGCAGAGAGATGCTGATGTGGTTTTTGAGGGGTTTTCGGATGAGTTCCGCCGGCGGGCAGCGCATGCGCTCTGCCTTTGCCATGCCGCTCCTCACTCTTGCCATCGGCCTGCCGGCCATGGTCGTGGCTTCGCCGGCGCGTGCCGATTTCCGCGTCTGCAACGCCACGCAGAACCTGGTTGGTGTCGGCATCGGCTATCGCGCCAAGGCCGGCTGGATCACTGAAGGCTGGTGGCACATCGAGGGATCGAGCTGCAAGACGCTGATCGAAGGGCCGCTGTCATCAAGGTTTTACTATCTTTATGCAGAAGACGCCGAACGCGGTGGACGCTGGGACGGCCCGATCAACATGTGCGTGGCTGAAAAAGAGTTCAAGATCGCAGGCGTAACCGACTGCGTCGCCCGGGGCTTTCAGCGCGCCGGATTCCAGGAATATGACACGGGCGAACAGGCAAGCTGGATGGTCCAGCTGACCGATGAGTCCACAACGGGAGGCGCTCCAGCCACCCCGGGAACAAACAGTCAATGAGACGTAGCCGCAAGGTCAAGATCCTAGCCACCATCGGTCCTGCCTCCTCCTCGGAGGAGATGCTGAAGAAACTGTTCGAAGCGGGCGCCGATGTGTTCCGCATCAATATGAGCCATACCGACCATGAACTGATGCGCACGCTGGTCGGACGCATCCGCGCTGTCGAGGAAGCCGTTGGCAGGCCGATCGGCATCCTCGCCGATCTGCAAGGGCCAAAGCTGCGCGTCGGCAAGTTCGCCAACGGCAAGGAAGTGCTGACGCAAGGCCAGACCTTCACGCTCGACGACAATCCCGAGCCCGGCACCTCGACCAGGGTCTATCTGCCGCATCCGGAAATCCTGAGCTCGGTCGAAGCCGGCCATCGCCTGCTGATCGACGATGGCAAGCTCGAGCTGAAGGCGGTGAAGAGCGACGGCAAGTCGATCGTCTGCACCGTCGTCGCCGGCACCACGATTTCCGACAAGAAGGGCGTCAGCCTGCCTGACACCGACCTGCCGGTCGGCGCGTTGACCGAGAAGGACCGCAAGGACCTCGATGCCGTGCTGGCCACAGGCGTAGACTGGGTGGCGCTGTCCTTCGTGCAACGGCCGGAGGATCTGGCCGAAGCGCGCAAGATCGCACGCGGCCGGGCGCTGATCATGGCCAAGATCGAGAAGCCGCAGGCTGTCGCCCGGCTGGCCGAAATCATCGAACTGTCCGACGCGCTGATGGTCGCCCGCGGCGATCTCGGCGTCGAGATGCCGCTCGAGGCGGTGCCCGGTATCCAGAAGCAGATCACGCGCGCCGCACGCCGCGCCGGCAAGCCGGTGGTGGTTGCAACGCAGATGCTGGAATCGATGATCACGGCACCGGTGCCGACCCGCGCCGAGGTGTCCGATGTTTCGATCGCCGTCTTCGAAGGCGCCGATGCCATCATGCTGTCGGCGGAATCGGCGGCGGGTGCCTATCCCGTCGAGGCCGTGGCAATGATGAACCGTATCGCCACCAAGGTCGAGACCGATCCGACCTATGCCGGCATCATCAACGCCCAGCGCTCCGAGCCGGAAGCGACCGGCGCCGACGCCATTTCGCTGGCCGCGCGCGAGATCGCCGAAACGCTGAAGCTGTCGGCGATCATCACCTACACCGCATCAGGCACCACAGGCCTGCGCGCCGCCCGCGAGCGGCCGCAAGTGCCTGTTATCGCGCTGTCGCCGATCCTCAACACGGCGCGGCGGCTGTCGCTTTTGTGGGGCACGCATTGCGTTGTCTCGCCCGACGCCGTCGACCTCGACGACATGGTCAACCGCGCCTGCCGCATCGCCTTCGACGAAGGCTTCGGCAAGCCGGGCGACCGCGTCATCATCACCGCGGGCGTACCGCTGCGGACACCGGGTTCGACCAACATGCTGCGCATCGCCTATATCGGGTCGGACACACAAGTCAGCCGCTAGATTCCCAAAGCGTGTCGGCTCTGAACGGTTCGGGCGACCGCCTTAGGTCGGCGCGAGTTCGGCCTGCGGTACCTTGATATCGGCGCATCTGCCGGCGCCGTAGGCGTCGCCGGCGATGCGCGCCTCCACGGTCCTGGCCATCGCCTGCAGGTCGACACTCTTGCCGGCGACCTTCTCGATGGCGCCGACGGTCAGGTCGGGCGCCATCCAGTCTGGCTTGTGACCGAGATTGTGCACCCAGACGAGTTCGGCACCGGCAATGTCGCGCGCCAGACCGACCGAATGGATATGTGCATAGACCACCTTGTCGCGATCGCCTGAAATGACCACGGTTGGCGCCTTGATCTCGTTGTAGCGCGGTGCGGCGTCGAGGGCATAGCGATAGAGCCCGGCGACATCGGTGGCGTTGGCGCGAAAGGCTTTTGGTCGCAGCACCAGCGGGATAGAGGCCATTCCGAGATAATTGTCCGGCACCTTGTTGGGCGAGAAAACGCAGGTGGTGGCGTCGGCCATCTGCAGTGTACCGGCCGGATAGGTCAGCGTTTCGGAAAACAGCCAGCCGAGCACGGGAATGGTGGTCAGATCGTAGTACCAGGCGGTTGCGCCGCCCGGCCATGGATGGGTCGCCGGTGCGAGGAAGACCAGTCCAAGTGTCTTGTCTGGATGCTCGCGGCCAAAGGCCGATGTCACCACGCCGCCGAAGGAATGGCCGACGATGACAGCCTTCCTGATGCCGAGATGGTCCATCAGTGCGGCAATGGTGTTGGCCTGCGCCGACGGGTTCTCGTTGTTGGTGCCGCGACCCGACCAGCCGTGGCCTGGCCGGTCGAAGAACAGCATTTCGGCGCGGCCTTCGAGCAAGGGACGCAGCGGCAGCATCTGGTCCCTGAGATTGGCGCTGGCGCCGTGGATGAAGACGATCGGCGGCAGCTCGGCGTTGGCGGGTGCCGGAACATGGACATAGTGGATGCGGGCGCCGTCGATGTCGGCGAACTCGCCGAACGGCGGATCGCGGTGCTCGATCAACCATGAGCCGACGCGGGTGATGCCGACAAAGCCGAAGACAAGCGCCATCAGGAAGGCAAGGGCGGCGTAGATCAGGTTCATGGGGAAG
>NZ_RZPF01000355.1:0-6462 GCF_004022735.1 Mesorhizobium sp. M7A.F.Ca.AU.001.01.1.1 | reverse complement strand
GTCCATCGCAGTCATCGCCAGGAATTCCTGCTCCATAGCTGCGATTACGGCATCGCTCGGCCCCTTCGGCTCAGGCATCGGTGGTGGCGGTGGCGCGGCGTTCGGATCGGTCGGCAGCGGTTTTCCCCCAAGTTTGACCAGGAGGTTGCCTAGGCGCTGCCGAGCATTGTACACGGTCTCGGCCTCGCCGCGGTCAAGCATGCCCGCTTCGCGATACTCCCACAGGGCCGTGAGCGTCCGCACTACCTCGGTACTGGGCGCTATTTCGAGAAAGGCGCGGAAGTGCTTCCCCTTGGACGTTCCATGTATTGCGTAGCGGTCGTGGTAGATGTCGATCTTAAGATCACGATTGAAGAACGCTGCGAACCGGTCGTTGCTGAAGTCCAGCACGTAGCCCCCGTACATCCCAAAGATGTTGTCAATCAACGCCATGTCAGTGGTTGTTAGTTGCGCCATCGATTCGCCCAGTCACTTTTGCTGCAGGCTAATTTGGCGAGCTGTAGGCTCGCATGCAATTCCGTAAAAAGAGTGGCCAGCGCTTTGGGAGTCAGCGACGCCGCGCGCAATCCGCGCAACATGTCCGTTGTCGGCACCGGCACTTGATAATAGAGCCTGACTATGAACCCTTTCATCGTTTTTAAGGCGAAAAATAATCAAGCGTTGCGCATGGTCCAACACACGATACTGAACATCGCGCAGACCTCAACCTAGTGAGTGCCAACACAGATGCTTCATAACTGTCCCCCGCCAATACCGCTCCTCAACCGTTGGCTGCGCGGAGCTGCGCGGGTGAATGGCAATTACGGACATCTGCTGTTCGAGCAGGCGGCGCCGATCGATGATGATGTCGTCGCTGAACTGCGGCCCTATTTCGAATCCGCGCACTTCGACGCGCGTGACGTGTTTCACAGTGCCGCCCGAATAGACCTGCATCCCGATGCCGACGGCCCAGGTGGCAATGCGCAGTATCCAAATTGTTTGCCCGCCACCGCCAAGAAAGGGCTGTTCGGCGAGGTGATGGCCGGGCTCATGACCCAGGCCTACCAGTTCATCGGCGGCCACCAATGGTCGATCCCGATCTTCTTGTTCCGCTACCATGCGGAGGTCGAGGCCTATATCTTCGATCTGGCGCGGGATCCGGCGCGCGTCCGGGAAATCTCCGGCCGTCATGGCAACGACTTCATCGCGCTCGGGATCGATCCGGCCACGGGCCAAGTGGTGCGGTTCATAGCCGGCGAGGCCAAATGGCGCGCTTCGCTTACGCCAAGCGTGATGGACGAGATGATGCTCGGCAGTTGGACCGGCCCGGCGGACGCTCGTGTTCGTGCCAATGATGGCGTCTGGAATGAGCTGAACCGCGGTCTGACGGCGCCGCAGGGCCTGGAGCAGATGCACCGCCTGCTGTGCGAGAAGGCGCGCGAGCAGTATGCTGAGGCGATCGTGTCGCTTGATCGCGCTCTGCTGATAGGCGCTACCCCTCTTCCGCGAACCGATCTGGTATTTGTGGCGGGGAACAAGGCCGCTAGACGGAATCCCGGCGATACCTATTTGCCGGGCGTCGCACCGCCAGTGGAATACACCGCAGGACGGCCACTCCAAGTGATCGAGCTGGTTGTCGAGGGGGGCGTCGACCTCATCGAGCGGCTCTATCGCTCGCTTTGGGTCAATCCCTGATGGCGCGGCTCGACGAGCAACGGCGCGCCCTCGCAATGAACATTCGCTCCGATCGCGGCGCCGAGAATGAGCTGACGCCCGCGCAGGCACGTCTGTTCGTCCGAAGCCTGCAAACCTCGTGGCTGGTGCCGCCGATCGCGTGGGGGCCGCGAGAATCGCATGAGCAGTTCGATGATGCGCGGCGACTTCTGCATGGCGCCGGGATCTTCCGTGAGATTGATGGTGAGGACTCGCCGGAATCGCTTAGCTGCTATCGTCGCGCGGCCGAGCTGCTCGAATGGCTCGCGCGATCCTCCGATCCGGTGACACGCGATGTGCCAGTCGGCCTGCTTGCCGCCGGCGCGTACCAGCTGGCCGGGCTGCCGGCGATGGCGACCAGCCTGCTACGCCAGGGTCGCTACGGTGGTGGCGTCGCCGAGATCTTCGCAGCCTTCCTTGGCGCAGATTTCGAGCGTCTGCTCGCGCGTACTGCGGCCTTTTGGGCTGACAACGCGGCGCTCACTGGCCGCGACGGCTCGGGCCCATTGCTGGCCGCTGAAGATGAGGCGGATACCGAGACTGACGATCCCGCCGAAGACGGTCCTCAGGCCGCCTTCGCGGGGGGCGATCCACACGTCGGCGAGGCGCCACGCACCGAGAGCAAGATCGGGTGGTATGTGGTGGTCGAGCTGGTGCGGGCCGTCGGTCTCATTGGCGACAGCCTGCGCCGTGGCAATGAGGACAGGCTCACACAGGCAATCACCAAATTATCTGGCCTCAGCGCACTGGCGACCCGTCTCTCGAGCGATGAACTATGGATCCTGATCAACCTTATCGAGGCAACAGCAGGGCGCTTTGCGGCCAACAGCCTCCATCGCCGCGTAGCGCGGCTCGCCGAGCGGGCGCCCGAGCTACAGCCTCGCATGTGGCGGTTCGCTCGTGAACAGTTCGCCCGGGGTCGGGGCGTCTTGTGGACGTCGCAGGTCCAGGGTCTGGAGCGCCTGATTGCGAGCGACAGCTTCGCGCTTTGTACGCCGACCGGATCGGGAAAAACGCTCGTCGCGAATATGGCGATCGTGAAGGAGCTACTTCTCGTCGATGCCCAGCCGGGACAAGCGCCGCTGGCGCTGTATCTTGTCCCATCGCGGGCCCTGGCGAGCGAGGTGGAAGCAAAGCTGACGGCTGAGCTGGGGAACGACCTAATCGTGACTGGCCTCTATGGCGGGGCGGATTGGGGTATTACAGACTATTGGTTGACCGCTGATCGTCCCGTCGTGTTGATCGCGACCGTCGAGAAGGCAGAAGCGCTGATGCGCTATGTGGGCCATCTGCTTGTCCAGCGGCTGCGTCTCCTCATCATCGACGAGGCGCATCAGGTTGTCAGCGAGGTCGACGCCAGTGCGCAGGAAGCGCTTGCGTCTCACAGCAGTCGCGCGATGCGACTTGAGTCGATGGTCTCGCGTTTGCTGGCGATCAAGCCCGACATGGCGCGGATCGCGTTGACGGCGGTGGCGGGCGGCGCAGCGCTCCCTGTCGCCCAATGGATAGAAGGCCGCCTAGACGCGACGCCAGTTGGGCTCAGCTATCGCAGCAGCCGACAGCTGATAGGCGGGCTAAGAGTGGACACCCGACGTGCACCGGAAGCCGTGCTCGATATTATGAACGGGCAGATGCTTTACGTTCGCGGGCGTGATGCTCCAGTCTATCTGCCACTGCGCATCCCTTTGATGCCGCTCCCCGCACCGATCATCCGGAACAGCCTGCCGCACTACAATCAGCTCTATGTGCTGTGGACTGCGCTGCATCTGCTCGAAGGCAACCGGCGGGTGTTGATATCCGTGGCCCAGTCACCCGAACGGCTCATGAAGCGCTACGCCGAGGCTTTCGATCTACCGGGCTGGCAGAATGTGCCGCAGTTCGTGCCCCCGGCTGATCCGGATGGACAAGCGCGTTTCCAGGAAACCCGCGCAGCCTGCATCGACTATTGCGGTGCGGGGTCGTTTGAGGTGCGGCTGATCGACCACGGCATCGCGACAAGCCATGGCCAGATGCCACAACGCCTGCGGCGGCTGATGACGGATCTCATCGACCGTAGAATCTGTCCGGTCACACTTGCGACGGCAACACTCACGGAAGGGGTGAACCTGCCGTTCGACATCATATTCCTGACCAGCCTCGAGAGAAGGAGCTTCGATGCGCAGGCGCAACAAGCGATTGTCGTGCCGATGTCGACTGCGGAGTTCCGTAACCTAGCAGGTCGAGCCGGGCGGCCGGGGGCGGCTGAATCAATCGAGGGCATGACGCTGGTAGCCGTGCCCGAGGCGCCTTCAACCACGGCGCCGAGCCACCGCAACGAGCAGCTGAATCAAATACAGACGGCGGCACAGGACTATAATAACCTGCTTGGTCGGCTACAGGCTGAGGATACAGCCGGTGTCGTCCACAGTCCGCTGGTCGTACTGTTGCGTTCGATCTGGGTGAAGGCTGCGGCGCAGTTCGGGCTGCAGAACCTCGATCAGTTCCTCGCCTGGCTGGAAGTGACGCTGCCCGAAGCGGCCGGCGCCAACCTAGGTGTGGTGTCGCGAACGACGGCTGACCAGCTTGGCGACAGCCTCGATGAGCTCGATGGGTTTCTTCTCGCCGCCAGCGAGGAGCTGACGCGAATTGAGCTGGTGGGCATCGATGGTGCGAGAACCGAAGCCTTCCTGCGCGACCTCTGGCAACGCACATTCGCCCGGGTCGCCGCAGCCGAGGAGGCGTGGCTGGAGGCCAGTTTCATCAAGCGCGGGCGGGCATTTGTCGAGCGGCTCTACCCTGATCCCCAGCAACGGCGCCGGCTCTACCAGTATGGCTTCACGCCCTACATCGGACGTCGTTTCGAGCTGGTCGCGCCGCAGCTGATCTCGGAGCTACAAGCGGCTGCTGAGTATGGGACATGGACGGCTGAGCAGCGCTTCGCTTTGCTAGTCCGGCTGGGTGAACGGGTGCGCGCCGAGCCCGGGATCGGCTTTCGGGTCCGCGACACGGTCGGCGACCAGCTGGTTCTGGCCAACTGGCGCGGCGTCCTTGGATGGTGGATGCAATTGCCAGGCGCGGTTGCGCCGGACGCCGAGCGCCTCCGGGCGTGGCAGCGGTTCGTGGCTGAGAATGTTGAATTCAAGCTTGGGGTCGCGGTCGGCGCGGCGGTGGCGCAGGCCTGGGGTGACAAGGCCGGTACGCTGGAAACGCCGACCCTCGAGACCTGGCGCGCGACCAGCGGCCTGCCTTGGATCGGTTTCTGGTTTCGCGAGCTGCTGCGTTGGGGAACGCTCGATCCATTCGTCGCCTTCGCACTTGCGCAAGGGCTGGCGCGAACGCGTCAAGAAGCCGTTGCCCGGCGTCCCGAGTTCGAAGCGTGGCTTGTAGGGGAGGGGCTCTATCTCAACGCCGAGACGCTGATAGATCCGCAATGCTTCCTGGCGTGGCAAAGGTCGCTTGCGGCACAGAGAGATGCCGTCGAGATAGTGCGGGGAAGTGCGGCTCAGCTTACGCATGTGGATGGGCGACGAGAATCCTATGACGTTCGTCCAATTGTCGGAGCCGATGGGATCGAATGGATAGACGCGGCAGGATACTCCGTTGCCCAATCCCCTTATTCTGCGGCATTGCTGACCGCCCGTCCCGATGGGCACGATTTCATGGTCGTAACCCGGCCTGCCGTCGAAGTTACCCGTACATACTAGCGCAAGATGAAGGAGAGCCTGTCGAAGTCAGCGTCCAAGGCCTGAGAGCCCAGGAGAACGTCCGCTTGCAGAAATTAGGCAGATGGAGGCAAACGGCCGACGTTGGGCGCAAAGCAGTCATGCTGGCTTCACGTCGGAGGGTTTGCTGAGGCTCAGAACCGGACAGGTGAAAGGTTACTTTGTCCCATATACCCCTTGGGTCGATGAATGCCCCGTTGACGTTAAGAATAGCCGAGTCAGTCGCTCCCTTCTCGTACGGTTTCTACCGCCAGCGACCCGGCCGGGAGGGCCTTCAAGAGCTCGCCCTCCGGTTTCGTGAGGTGTATCCATGCCGCCCAGTCCTCCGGGCGCAGCACCACAATCTGGCGATTGTGGATGGGCGCTACATCCGGCCCGGGTTCTGTCGTCAGCATGGCGAATGTCGGTGGATTGTTGCCTTCGCCATCGCGCCACAGGCCGGCGATCGCCATGAAGGGAGCGCCATTGAGCGTGAAGCGATGCTTCGCCTTTGGAGACTTCTTCCCGGTGAATTCGAAAAAAGCTGATGCCGGAATAAGGCAGCGCTTGCTGTTGGAGAAACTCCGTCCGTCAGAGCGGAAGTTGAAGACCGGCCCGCCTTTTGGCCCGGAGGGCGGAAAGGCAAAGGTCATGCGCGTGAGTTCGATCGTGTCGCCGGCGGCGCACATGATCGGGGCGGGGTCACTGATGCGGATGTCATCCGCCTGCAGCAGATCCAGTTCAGTTTGATGGGTGGGAATGTCGAGCGCCAGCGATTGCATCATCCGGCAATATTCTGCCCAGGCGATATGCTGCTCGTAATCATTGCACATAGCTGCCCCACGCGTTCCGTCGGTTGCGAGGTTATGCCAAATAGCGCGGCTTAGCGGCCGCGCCAGCGTCCATCGCCTGTACTCATCGAATTGCCGATTCCGGGCCCGGCATCGATCCTGTGATTGAAGGGCGACGATGGAATTCATCCACGGCTAAGCGCTGCCGTCTGTGTCGCTCTCCTCGTCGACCGCACATACCGGCAGATACGCGTTCGTCTCCAGCCACTCGCGCAACACAATCTGTATGACGTCCGATC
>NZ_RZPF01000354.1:0-6500 GCF_004022735.1 Mesorhizobium sp. M7A.F.Ca.AU.001.01.1.1 | reverse complement strand
CTCCCAGGCCCACCCGGCTCTCCTCGCCATGGATGTTGAGCGCGCTTGATATCAGCGCCCGCTCGGTGATCTCGGCGCCGACCAGCTCGCGCTTGACCGCCCCGTCATAGAGCACAAGCACACGGTCGCAGCAGCCGATCAGCTCGTCATAGTCGGTCGAGTAGAACAGGATCGCAGCACCCGCGTCGGCCAGTTTGCGCATCAGCTGGTACAGCTCCTGCTTGGTGCCGACGTCGATGCCGCGCGTCGGATCGTTGAGCAGGATGATGCGCGGCTGGCGCATCAGCCATTTGGCGATGACCACCTTCTGCTGGTTGCCGCCCGAAAGCGCGCCGACCGGAATGTCGAGGCCCGCCGTCTTGATCGCCAAAAGACCGACCATGTCGTCGATCAGCCGCTGCTCGGCGGCACGGTCGATGATGCCGGCTTTCGACAACCGGTCGAGCGCGGCGAAGGACAGGTTCTCGCGCACCGTCATCGGCAGCATCAGCCCTTCGGTCTTGCGGTCCTCGGGAATGAGCGCCATGCCGATGCCGTCGTCGCGCGCAACGGATGGACTGGTGATCGACACAGGCTTGCCGTCGATCAGGATCTGGCCGCTGAGGCCGCGCAGCACGCCGAAGAAGGAGAGCAGCAATTCGCGCTGGCCCTGGCCGTCGAGGCCGCCAAGGCCGACCACCTCACCTGCCCTGACGGTCAGCGAGATGTCGTGCAGCCGGTCGGCCCATGAGAGCTTGCGGGCCTCGAGCCTGGGGGCCGCGGCGGCAGGCACGGCCGTCGGCTTGGGCGGAAAGATATGGCTGTATTCGCGGCCGATCATCAGTTCGACCACCTCATTGTCACTCTTCGAGCCGGCTGGATAGCTGGCGACATTGCGGCCGTTGCGGAACACCGTGCACTGGTCCGCCAGTTCGGCGATCTCGTTCATGCGGTGCGAGATGTAAAGCAGCGCCAGCCCTTCCGCGCGCAGCCGCTTCAGCACCGCGAAGATCTTCGAGACATCCGCGGCAGTCAGCGCGGAGGTCGCCTCGTCGAGGATGAGGATGCGCGGCTTGCGTGCCAATGCCTTGGCGATCTCGACCATCTGCCGGCGCGACAATGGCAGGTCCTTGACCAGCGCCAGCGGGTGGATGTCGGCGGCGCCGGCACGAGCAAGTGCTTCTTCGGCGATGCGGCGTTGCGCCTTGCGGTCGATCATGCCGAAGCGTTTGGGCGGGTCGGAAATGACTATGTTGTCGGCAACGCTTAGCTCGGGGACCAGCGACAGTTCCTGGAAGATGCAGACGATGCCGGCCTTATTGGCGGCACCCGGAGAGGCGAAGGTCGCCTCGCGCCCATCCAGAGTCATGCGCCCCTCATCGGGCGCCACGACACCTGCCATGACCTTGATCAGCGTCGATTTGCCGGCGCCGTTTTCACCGAGAATGGCGTGAATGCTGCCGGCTTCGACAACAAGCTCGGCCTTCTCCAGCGCGCGTACACCGCCATAGCGCTTGGATATGCCTTCCATACGAAAGAGCGGAGCCGCACCGTCCATCGGCCCTCCCAGGGCGATTGTGGAATTGAGACAAACGCCGCGGCTCAAGCCGCGGCGCCAGGTGACAGCCAGCGATGATTTACTGGTTTTCCTTGGTCTGACCCATGATTTCCTGGGCGCTGAAATTGATGCCGCAGGTCGGGAAGGAATTGCCGACGAAGAAATTGTCGGATTCCTTGGGGAAGTAATCCGTGCCTTCCTTCATGTTCGGGTCTTCGGCGATCGCCAGCGGCAGCTTCACCTCTTGTGGCACGACTTCGCCTTCGAGTGCGGCGATCGCGGTCTTGATGGCGACGGCGACCTGAGCCGGGCCCGAGCCCGCGGACGAGCACTTCAGCCCGTCGGCTGAATGCGCGGCGCAGAACTTGCGGAAGCCGTTCTCGGTCTCGCCGCCAAACGGCACGAACGGATGCTTGGCGTCGATCATCGCCTGCACGATGCCCGTGTCGCCGCCCTGCCCGGTGATGCCGTCGAACGGACCGTTGGTGGCGATCGCATCCGCGGTCACCTTCTGTGCCACGCCGTCATCCCATTTGCCGGCGACTTCGGTCACGTCCCACTTCTTGCCGGACGCATCGAACACCTCGTGGATGCCGTTGTGACGATCGGTGTCGACGGAGGTGCCGGCGACGCCGCGCACTTCCAGGATCTTGCCGCCGTTCGGTATCTTGCCGACCAGCCACTTGGCCCACAATTCGCCAAGACCCTTCTGATCGACATTGACGTTGATGGCGTCCTTGGTATCGAGAATGTTGTCGAAGGCGACCAGCACGATGCCCGCTTCCTTGGCACGCTTGATGACCGGACCGAAGGCCGTCGGGTTCTGGGCGTCGGTGACGATGGCGTCATAGCCGGAATCGATGAAATTGTTGATCGCCGAGATCTGTGCCGGCACGTCCTCGCCCGTCGAGACGACCTTGAATTCCTTGATCTTGGCTTTGACTTCAGGTTGCGCGGCGTAGGCCTTGGCCGTCTGCACCATCTGGATGCGCCAGGTGTTGGCGATATAGCCATTGGCGAAGGCGATGCGGAACGGCCCTTCCTTCTTGGGATATTTGAAGAATTTGGTCTCTGCGCTCCACGGCGCGAAACAGTCCGCCTGAGCGGCGGGACCCGACACGATTTCGGGTCCGGCGGCCATGGCGGCCGAATTGAGCATGACGAATGCAGTGGCGGCAACGACGCCACCAACGAGTGACTTGATCATCGATAATCCTCCCGATTGCAGTTCTGATTGTTCGTTTCGCAATGCGAATTTTTCGCGCGATGGACCGGCACCTCCCGCCTTGCCATGCGCTTCCTCGGCCGCCCGTGATGGCCGACCCGGTACCTCCCTTGTCGCCGCCAGCGGGGCGAAAACTATCATATTATCCATAATAAACAAGTATTAGTTGTCGCTTATGTATAATAAACAGGTGCGACCTATCGTTCATGCAACTGCCTGTAGGAGATGGTAGCGCTACCAAATCGGCGTGTAAACCGGCATTCGCACAGTCGCTTCTGTGCGTTTCAACGCGCCGTGCTCTCGCGGCGCTTGAGCTCGAAACCGAGATCTACGATCCGTTGCTCCGGTCTTTTGCCGGCGATCGCAGCAAGCGCCATGGCGACGGCACGCCGGCCGATCTCATAACGATGGGTGCGGATGCTGGTGACCGAAGGAAACGCCACCTGCATCATGTCGAGATCGTTGAAACCGACGATGCCGATCGTCTTCGGCACCGCGATCGAGGCGCGATGGCATTCGAACAAGACGCCGAGCGCGATGTCGTCATTGTTGCAGAACACCCCGTCGAGTGTCGGCACCTTGGCCAGCGCGTCGCGGAACATCTCGCGGCCGAGCGACACGCTGGACAGCACCGGCGTGGTGGTGACGAGGCGCGGGTCGAACAGGCCCGCGGCCTCCATCGCCGCGCGATAGCCGGCAAGGCGCCGCTGCGAACGCGGATCCATGCGCGCGCCGATGAAGCCGATGCGGCGATAGCCGGCCTCGATCAGATGCTCGGTCGCCGCCCTCCCGCCATCGAGATGCGAGAAGCCGACCATCATGTCGACCGGATCGGGACCGGTTTCCATCACCTGCACCACAGGGCAGCCGGCACTTTCCAGCAGCTTTCGCGAAGCCGGCGTCTGATCGATGCCGGCGACGATCAGCGCCGCTGGCCGTTGCGAACCGAACAGCTGCAGCAGCCGCTCTTCCTCGAGGCCGGAATAGTGGGTGTTGCCAAGCTGGATGCGGAACGGGCTGGCCGACAGGCTGTCATAGATGCCGCGCACCACCTCGGCGAAGACGTTGTTGGTAAGCGACGGCACCAGCACGCCGAACACCTCGGCGCGCGCCGAGGCCAGCGCCCGGGCATTCGGGTCCGGCACGTAGCCCAGTTCGTCGACAGCGGCCTGGATCTGGCGGCGCAACTCTTCGGAGACACGCTCCGGCTCACGCAGGGCGCGCGACACGGTGATGGCGCCGACACCGGCCTTGCGCGCGACATCCGCGATGGTCGGGCGGCCGCCGCCCCGGCGCGTGCGCGGCTTGGTCAAAATCGAGTCCTCGCAAGATACAGATCGGAAGCCATCGCGCCCGCAGCCGTCATATGTTGGTCAAAGTGGGATATTTATCCGCGCGCTTCCTTCTCGACGCTAGGTCAATGTCCGCTCCCCAAAGAGAAAAATCAGCAGAGAAAGAAGACCAAACGAGACTAAAAATCCGGCCCATGCTCCAAACAGGAGCTTGCGAAGCGATCGGAATTCGTCAGCAACAAGAAATCTGTTGAAACGGCTATTCCTGCGGCCGGCTCGCTCGCTCCAACCAAGTGATCTTTCCTCAGTAGTGTCTACAAGCGCCCCGGTTCTGCCGAGCACCAGGATAATCGAATAGAAAATTGCGGCGGCGCCTGCGAGGCATCCCGCGGCGCAGGCCCACACCGCTATTGTTAGAAGAATGGGCTTACCGTGAAGATCGAGATGCATTTTGTGCGCCCGGAATAAGGCTTAAGCTGCAACCGTCAATGATCGCCGCGACCGCCACAATAACAGAACGATCGCCAGTATATTCAAAATATTCCAGGCAATGCCGTTCAGGAACGCAGCCGCATAAGAGCCGGTCAAATCGTAGATCCAGCCCGACATCCAGCCGCCGATCGCCATGCCGAAGATGGTCGCCATCATGACGATGCCGATACGCTGGCCGGCCTCTCTGGCCGGCATATAATCGCGCACGATGATCGCGTAGCAAGGCACGATGCCGCCCTGCGACAAGCCGAACACCAGTGACACCACATAGAGCGAGGCAAGCCCGTCGAACGGGATGTAGAACAGCAGCGACAGGCACTGCAGGACCGAGCCGATCATCAATGTCCACACGGCGCCGATACGGTCGGCGAGGAAGCCGGACGCCAGCCGGCTGACGACGCCGCCCGCCATCATGATCGACAGCATGTCGGCGCCATGTGCGACGCCGTAGCCAAGGTCCATGCAATAGGCGACGATATGCACTTGCGGCATCGACATCGCCACGCAGCAGCCGAGCCCGGCGACGACCAGCAGCACCTGCAAGGCCGCCGGCGACAGCGAGATCGGCTGCACCGACCGGCTTCCGGGCGAACCCGCGACGGCCGCCGCCGGGGCACCGCGCCGCAGCATCAGCACCAGCGGCACCATTGTCACCAGGCAGAAGATGCCGATTGCCGCATAGGTGAAGCGCCAGCCCTCCGCCTTCATCAGCGTCGGCATGATGGTCGGCCACAACGCCCCGGCAAGGTAATTGCCGGCCGCCGCCGCCGTGACCGCAACACCGCGACGGCGGTTGAACCAGTGCGAGATATCGGCGATCAGCGGCCCGAAGATCACCGACGTGCCGATACCGATCAGCACCCCCTGGGCAAGCGTGAATTGCAGGATCGAGGTCGACAGCGCCGCGAGCAGCAGGCCCGCGGAAAGCGCAATCGAAGAGATCAGCGCCGGGATCCAGTAACCCATCCGGTCGATGGCGCGGCCGACCAGCACGTTGCCGGCGGCGAAACCGACCATGGTCGCCGTGTAAGGCATGGACGCCGCGGCGCGGTCGACGCCGAACTCGGCCTGCACGGCGGGCAGCACGACGACGACAGCCCACATGCCCACGGCGCCGATCGTCGCCAGCAGCATCGAGATGGCAAGCCGCATCCAGGCATAGGAGCTGTCGATGCCGGGGCCGGGCTGGAGGCTGTCGGTTCGGGTCAAGGCGTTTCCTGTCGGCGGTCTCGGAGATCGGCTGCCGTTTGCGCCACTATCGGCGCATTCTCAGGCCGCAGCAGCGCCACAGCGGGCAAATCCGTGGCTCCAGAGCCAGGGCGGAACCGATACCGATGTGCGGAGTTTCCCGGCAACCCACCCCGCAAAGGAGTCCTGCGATGACCGCCACCAGGAAAAAATGGTCGGCCGAGGTGACCGAGCACAGCAACGCAATGGATCTTGAGGATCACGTCTTCGAATCCGACGACGCCAGGAAGATCGCCGCCTCGCTGAAACGATCCGCCGAACACAGCCACAGGCGCAAGGCCGAGCCTTTCCAATCCGCCATGTCGATGCTGAATTTTTACATCAACCGCGCCGGCAAGAACTTGCCTGCCGCGCGCAAAAAAGTGCTTGAGGACGCCAAGGACGAACTGCGCAGCGCCTTCGGACGGGACAAGGATGATTAGCGGCCGGTCCGGCCTTACCGGGCGCGGATGACGCCGTCTGTGTTGGCGAGCAATTTGCGCACAGCATTGCGCGCCGCGTCGGGGCGCTGCAGGCGGATGTTCTTCTCGATCGCCTCGTGCAGCTTCTGCGCGTGGTTGAGATCGTCGATCTCCCGTGTCGTATAGGCAAAGAGATGATCGAAGGCGGATTCGATCAGTACGCCGAGCGGCACCAGCAGGTCGTTGCCCGAAGCCCGCAGGATGGCGAGATGGAAGCGCGTGTCGGCGCGGGTCCGCTCCTGCAG
>NZ_RZPF01000353.1:0-6501 GCF_004022735.1 Mesorhizobium sp. M7A.F.Ca.AU.001.01.1.1 | reverse complement strand
AGATTCCCATCATGGCGCGCAGCAACTTCTTGTCGGTGGTGCCAGCGGCGAAGTCGTCGAATGCCTTTTCCGTCACCCGGATGATGTGGTGCTCGATGAAAGGCGCGCCTTCGGCCGCACCATCCTCCGGATGCTTCAGGCAGCACTCCCACTCCAGCACCGCCCAGGAATCATAATTGTACTGCGTCAGCTTGGAGAAGATGCCGCCGAAATCCACCTGTCCATCGCCCAGCGAACGGAAGCGCCCGGCGCGGTTGGTCCAGCTCTGATAGCCGGAATAGACGCCTTGCCGGCCGGTCGGGTTGAACTCGGCGTCCTTGACGTGGAACGCCTTGATGCGCTCGTGATAGATGTCGATGAATTCGAGATAGTCGAGCTGCTGCAGCAGGAAATGCGACGGATCGTAATTGATGTTGCAGCGCCTGTGGCCGCCGACCGCGTCGAGGAACATCTCGAAAGTGGCGCCGTCGAAAACGTCTTCAGACGGGTGAATTTCATAGCCGACATCGACGCCGTTGTCCTCGTACACGTCGAGAATCGGCTTCCAGCGTTTGCCGAGCTCGCCAAACGCTTCCTCAATGAGTCCAGCCGGCCGCTGCGGGAACGGATAGAGGTAAGGGAAAGCCAGCGAGCCGGTAAACGACACTGAAGCATTCAGGCCTAGATTACGCGATGCTTTAGCGCCGAACTTCATCTGCTCGACAGCCCACTTCTGCCGGGCTGCGGGATTGTTGTGCACCGATGGCGGCGCAAAGCCATCCATCTGCGCGTCATAGGCAGGATGCACCGCCACCAATTGCCCCTGCAGATGCGTCGACAATTCCGTGATCTCGACGCCGGCGTCGGCGCAAATGCCTTTCACCTCGTCGCAATAGGCCTTGGAAGAGGCCGCCTTCTTGAGATCGAACAGCCGCGCGTCCCAGGTCGGGATCTGCACGCCCTTGTAGCCGAGACCGGCCGCCCATTTGGTGATCGACGCCAGTGAGTTGAACGGCGCGGCGTCGCCCGCGAACTGCGCCAGAAACAGCCCCGGGCCCTTCATTGTCGTCGGCATCGGCATCCTCCCTCATTTCTCTCGCGACCGAGCATAGCGCCGATTGGAAACAGGGCCAGCCACTTTGGTCTTTTCTCAACGGGCGCTTGCACGCACCACCATTCTGGTATTACCAAATGTGGAATTTTGGTCAAGCCTTGCAATGCGCCATCATGACCCCAAAACCACCCGGCGCAGGCATATATATCTCAATATAATCAAGGAAATACTCCACAGCGAAAGTTGCATCCCGGCGCTTCTTGCCGATCCGGATAATTTGCTGTAGACCTCGCTTCAGGCCCAATTGGTCGAACCAGTTTGCGAGAAAAGGCTGGGAACGCCTTGGGGAGGAACCTTTGTGTCGCCTTTTGGCGATGCATGTCGCAGGCGAACCATAGAGACGAGTTGGGAAGGACAGACCATGCATCTTTCGACGCACAACTGGATGCGCGCGGAACCCTTGGAAACGACGCTCAAGCGCATCAAGAAATTCGGCTATGAGTCGATCGAGATTTCCGGCGAACCCGAGCAGTACAAAACCAGGGAGACCCGGGCGCTGCTGAAGGAGCATGGCATTCGTTGCTGGGGCGCGGTGACCCTGATGCTGGGCGAGCGCAACCTTGCCGCCAGGAACCAGGGCCAGCGCGAGCGTTCCGTTCAGTATGTCAAGGACGTGCTGACCATGGTCAGCGAACTCGATGGCGAGATCATCACGCTGGTTCCGGCGACCGTCGGCAAGGTCGTGCCTGACGGCACCGAGGAAGAGGAATGGAAGTGGGTCGTCGACGCCACCCGCGAATGCTTCACCCACGCCAAGAAGGTCGGCGTCAAGATCGCTGTTGAACCGCTCAACCGCTTCGAGACCTATCTGTTCAATCGCGGCGCCCAGGCGCTGGCTTTGGCCGACGCGGTCAGCCCCGAATGCGGTGTCTGCCTCGACGCCTACCACCTCCATATGGAAGAATTTAACGTCTATGACGCGATCCGGCAGGCCGGAAAGCGCCTGTTCGACTTCCATGTCGCCGACAACAACCGCTTCGCCGCCGGTCTCGGCCAGATCGACTGGCCGAAGATCGTCGCCACCTTGCGCGAGATCGGCTACGACGGCGCGCTGACCAACGAGTTCGTCGCGCCCGTCGACCGGACGCCGGCGGCCCCCTATCCCGACATGGTCGAGCGCAATCCGGTCGATATCTCGCCCGAACAGCTGAAGTTCATCCAGGACCACGGCTCCAGCGTGCTCACCGAGAAATTCTACACCGACCAGATGCGCATCAACGCCGAAACGTTGCTGCCGCTGATCAAGTAGTCGACTGCCTCAGGGAAATTCGCCCTTCCGCCCTGACCGGCGCAGGGCTGGGGAAGAATATGCGTATCAAGTCCGTCCAAGCCTGGTGGATCCGCGTTCCGATCGAAGCCGCTCGGCAGCACCGCAGCGACTTCGGTCAGGTGACGACCTTCGACGCCGCCATCCTGCGCATCGAGACCGATGACGGGCTGGTCGGCTGGGGCGAAGGCAAGAACGCCGCCGGCAGTGCCGGCAGCTACGGTGCACTCGTCCACATGCTGAACCATGAAGTCGGGCCGCAGCTGGTCGGCCGCGATCCGGCCGACATCGGCATCATCTGGGAGATGCTCTACAATGGCGTGCGCCACGACAGCGCCGCACGCGGCGGCCACGCCATGCCGCAGCTGGCGCGGCGCGGCATGAGCATCGCGGCGATCAGCGCCGTCGACATCGCGCTGTGGGACATTCTTGGCAAATCGCTTGGCGTTCCTGTCTGGCGGCTGCTCGGCGGCCGCAAGCTCGATCGCATGCCGGCTTACGCGTCCGGCGGCTGGGCGGCCGCCGACGCCATCGGCGAGCAGTTGAAATCCTATATCGCCAAGGGCGGTTTCAAGGCACTGAAGATGCGGGTTGGCGCCATGGACGGCGCGGCGCACATTTCCGCCACCCGCGTGCGCGCCGCACGGCAGGCGCTCGGCCCCGATGTCGAACTGATGGTCGACGCGCACGGCACCTACACGGTGGCTGAAGCCAAGCGCTTCATCCATCTCGTCAACGACCTTGACCTGGCGTGGTTCGAGGAACCTATCATCGCCGACGATAAGCCGGGCATGGCCGAAGTGCGGGCAAGTGGCGCCGTTCCGATTGCCACCGGCGAAAGCGAGGCGACCCGCTACGCCTTCCGCGACCTTGCCGTGCTCAAAGCCGCCGACATCTTCCAGCCCGATCCCGCCTTCTGCGGCGGCATCAGCGAGGCGATGAAGATCGGCACCATCGCCAGCGCCTTCAATCTGCGCTTTGCACCGCATTTGTGGGCCGGCGCGCCCTGTTTTTTCGCAGGCTTGCATGTCTGCGCCGCCTCGCCGTCGAGTTTCACCGTCGAATATTCGCTCGGCGCCAACCCGATGATCCATGATCTGGTCGAAGAGACTGTCGAAGCCAGGGACGGTATGATAGCGATCCCGGAAAAACCGGGTCTGGGATTCACCATTTCGGAGCGGTTCCTGGAGGCGCACGCGCAACGCGGTTGACGATGAAAGAAAAGAACCTTCTCGCGGAACTCGCTGCCTACCTGTTCTCCCATTCGGACAAGGAGAGCGGCCGAACGCCATCGGAGCGCGAACTGGCGGAGCATTTCGCCGTCAGCCGCGGTCAGATCCGCGAGGCGCTGGCCATCCTGGAGGCCATGCGCATCGTTGAGCGCCGGGCCAAATCCGGCATCTACATCGACACCAAGCAGGCCAGTGTGGAGGCCATGGCGCTCTTTGCCCGCGCGGGCCTCCCGCTCGACCCGATCCAGATCTACGAGACGGTCGAACTGCGCAAGATCCACGAGATCAAGGCGGCCGAACTTGCCTGTTCGCGTGCCACCGAGGAGAATTTCGAGCGGCTGCGCGAAATCCTGAAGGCTTCGGAAGAGCGCATCGCCGCCGGCGAAGGGCTTGCCAGGGAAGACCGCGAATTTCACCTCGAAATCGTGCGCGCCACCAAGAACAGCGTCTTCCACAATGTCTGCAGCGTCTACTACATGATGGGCGAGCAGCGCCTGCCGATCTATTTCAACGACCCCGAGCGCAACGTGCGCTCGCATGCCGAGCATATCCAGATCTATGAAGCGCTGCTGCGCCGCGACGGCAATCTCGCACAGGCGCTGATGAGCGCCCATCTGCAGGGCGCTGAGAGCTACTGGAAGGGCCTGATCGAGGGCCATGGCGAGGAGCCGCAAAGCCCGGCGCTCGAAAAAGCCTGACCGACATGGCTCGTATCCTCACGACGCACCCTCTGCACCCGCGCGCCTCGGCTATGCTCTCCGGCGCCGGCGAGCTCGTCGTCGCCTCCGCCATCGATCCGGCCACGCTGGCCGCCGAGGCGAAAAATGCCGACATCGTCATCGTGCGCGCGCCGCTGCCCCCACAGCTTTTCGACGGCGCAAAGCTGCTGCGGGCGGCAATCCGTCATGGCGCCGGGCTCGACATGATCCCGATGGAAGCAGCGACGGCCGCCGGCGTGCTGGTGGCGAATGTGCCGGCGGTCAATGCCCGATCGGTGGCCGAACACGTCATGTTCGTGGCCCTCGCCTTGCTGCGCAACTTCCGCGTCGTCGACCGCGACCTGCGCGCCAAAGGCTGGCTTGCCGGCCGCGAGCACGCCAACGCCAACAGCGAGCTTGCCGGCAAGACGATCGGCATCGTCGGCCTCGGCGCCGTCGGCCAGGCGGTCGGCCATATCGCCGCGCACGGCTTCGACCTGAAGGTGGTGGCAACGACGCGCAGCATGCAGCCGGCGCCGGACAAGGTCGGCTTCCTGTCGATCGACGCTCTCGTCGAGCAGAGCGACATCATCGTTCTGTGCTGCCCGCTGACGCCGGAAACGCGCGGCCTGATCAACCGTGAGCGGATCGCCCGCATGAAGCCGCAGGCGCTGCTGATCAACGTGTCGCGCGGACCGGTCGTCGACGACGACGCGCTGATCGAGGCCTTGCAGAAACGGCGCATCGGCGGCGCCGCGCTCGACGTGTTTGCGACGCAGCCGCTGCCGTCGAACCATCCCTATTTCGGCTTCGACAATGTTATCGTCACGCCGCACATGGCGGGGATCACCGAGGAATCGATGATGCGCATGGGCGTCGGCGCGGCGGGCGAAGCCCTGCTGGTGCTGGCGGGCAAGCTGCCGGTCAATCTGCGCAATCCAGAAGTGGTCGATCACTATCGGCGGCGGTTTCCGGCGAGCCTGTAACCCATCGCGGTTTCGCCCCAATTCTCCGCGACGTTGAGAGCCATGCCCGGTCTCGCCTTCCTCTTTGTCGCTGCCTGTTCGCTCTGTGCCATGCCGGCATTCGCGGCCGAGAGCAGTTATGTCTATTGCGACAACGGGCTGCGCTGCTTCAAGGCGCCCTGCCCGTCCAACAGCGCACTCGACCTTGCCACCGGGACGATCATCAAGGGCGTGTCGATCGACCCCAGCGGCCTGCCGCAGGCCGACAAGGCCATAACCGATCTTTCCGACGCGCTTTATGCAGGCAAGATCGTCGTCAGGGGCTCGATCGAGCACCGCACCCAGACGATCGCCGGCAAGGAGTACAATTTGCCCTGGCTGGTCGCGACCCGTATCGTACGGACCGCCAAGGACAGCGAACGCAAGCACTGTTCGTCGCGCTGATGGGCGGTTCAGCCCTGCTCACGCGCCAAGCAGCTGCTCCACCTCTGCTGCTATGCGCAGCAGGCGTTGGTCATGGCCGTTGCGCGCCACCAGCATCAAGCCGGCGGGCAGCTGAGTGCTCGGCATCGGCAGCGAGATCGCGCAGAGATCGAACTGGTTGGCAACCTGCGTGTTGCGCAGCAGCAGGCCTTCGGTGCGGTCACGCAACCCGGCGTCGTCAGACATCGAGACGATAGTCGGCGCCGTCACCGGTGTGGTCGGCAAGGCCAGCACATCGACCGAGGACAGCCGCTCGTCCATGGCGGCGGCGAGCGCTGTACGACGGCGCATTGCCCGGATGTAGACAGGCGTCGGCAGCATGGCTGCCCGCGACAAAGGTCCGCTGACATGCGGGTCGACCGGTACCGAAGCTCCTGTCGCCAGCCAGTCGGCATGCACTTCGGCCCCTTCCATCGCGGCGATCGAACCACGCTTGGTGGCCGCGCGCAAATCGGCAAGCAGATCGTCGATCGACAGATCCTCGATCCGCGCGCCCGTCTGCTCGATCTTGCCAAGGCAGCGGTCGAACGCGGTCGCCACCTCGTCTTCCGTCTCTTCGAAAAGGACGCCGCGCGGAATGCCTATGCGAAGCCCTGCCAGGGCAATCGGCGTCAGCGCGGTCGGCACCTCACCGGCCATCACGGCGTCGGCGGCGGCACACTGGGCGACGGTTCGGGCAAGCGGACCGATCGAGTCCAGCGTGGCCGACAGTGGGAACGCGCCGGCGAGCGGCACACGTCGCGCCGTCGGCTTGAAGCCGACG
>NZ_RZPF01000352.1:0-6519 GCF_004022735.1 Mesorhizobium sp. M7A.F.Ca.AU.001.01.1.1 | reverse complement strand
GTGCCGATGTGCAGCCGCAGCATCACGGTCGGAAACTGCGCCTCGAATGCCTTCAGCACCCGAACCAGCACCGGTGACGGCAGCGTCGCGTCGACCGACAGCGCGACCTCGGCCTCGAGCCCCTGGTGGTGGCCGTCGACGCGCGAGCGGATGCGCTGCAGCACGCCGATCATGCGCCGTGCGTCCTCCAGCATTGCCCGGCCGATCTCCGTCAATTGCGGCTCGCGCGTGCCCTCGCGCTCGAACAGTTTCAGCCCAAGCTGCGCCTCGAGATTGGCGATGCCGTAGCTGATGACGGACTGTGCCCGGTTGAGCTTGCGGCCGGCGGCCGAGAAGCTGCCGGCTTCGGCGACTGTCACAAAGATCTGAAGTTGATCGAGCGTCGGGTTGGGCTGCATCGTTATATCCAACTTATGGATGGATCGTATAGAAAATATACCAGTTTATTGAATGGATCGAAAGCCCCATATCTGGCGGGACAAATCATTCCAACCGCTGGAGAGAGCCCAAAATGTCCATTCTTCTTGTCACTTCGAGCCCGCGCGGCGCTGCCTCGCATTCGACCCGCATCGCCACCGAATTCGCCGAAAAGCTCGTCGCCGCCGATCCGTCGAACACGCTCGTCGTGCGCGACCTCGTCGCCAATCCGTTGCCGCACATCGATGCCGACTATGCGACGGGCATCTATACCCCGGCCGAAGCGCGCACCCCGCGCCAGGCTGAAGTCGTCGGCGTCTCCGATGTCGTGCTCGACGAGCTATTCGCCGCCGACACGGTGATCCTGGCCACCGGCTTCATCAACTTCAACATCTCCTCGACCCTGAAGTCATGGGTCGACCACATCTCCCGCTCCGGCAAGAGCTTTGCCTATGGCGAGAACGGCCCCAAGGGTCTGGTCACCGGCAAGAAGGTCTATATCGTGCTGGCTTCCGGCGGCATCTATTCGGAAGGTGCGGCCGTGCAGTTCGATCACGCCATTCCCTACCTGCGTGGCGTGCTCGGCTTCCTCGGCATGACCGATGTCGATGTCATCCGCATCGAAGGTGTCGGCATGGGCCCTGACGCGGTGACAGCAGCGCTCGCCAAGGCGACCGCCAAGGTCGACGCCGTCGTGGCCGCCAGCCGGGACGTCGCGGCTGCCGCATAAGGCGCTGCGGCCACCCACCCGAAATTGAAAAAGGCAGGCGCGTACGCGCCTGCCTTTTTCTTGGCGGCGCGACAAAGTTACGTGTGGAAAATGGATGTATTGCGTTGGATAAATTGCAGCGCAACGCCATTGGTTATTCTGCTGTTCTGCGTTATCGGTCGCCGATGTTCCTTTCCGTCGCTACAACGCAACGTCCGGCCACAGATCTCGGCTTCTTGCTGCACAAGCACCCCGAACGTCTGCACGAGACTGACCTATCCTTCGGCAAGGCTTGGCTGTTCTATCCGGAAGCGACCGACGAGCGTTGCGAGGCCGTACTTCTGCTAGACGTCGACCCTATAGGGCTAGTGCGAGGCAAGGGGCAGGCAGAAGGCTTGTTGGACCAGTATGTGAACGACCGCCCGTATGCGGCATCGTCCTTCCTGTCAGTGGCATTGAATAAGGCGCTGCGAACCGCGATGACCGGCATATCAAAGGAACGCCAGCAACTGGCCGACAGCGACCTGCCGCTCGAAACCGTGGTGACCCCGCTGCCGATGCGCGGCGGCGAGGCTCTCGTGCGGGGTCTGTTCGAACCCTTGGGATGGTCCGTTGACCTGACACCGATCGAAACTATTGGATCCAACACAGGCGGCCCCCGATACGGTCATCTTAGGCTGACCGGCACCGGCCGGCTAAGCAGCCTGCTCAATCACCTCTATGTCCTGATCCCGGTGATGGACGACGCCAAGCACTACTGGGTTGGCGAGGCCGAGATCGACAAGCTGCTGTCCAAAGGCGAAGGCTGGCTGGAAAACCACCCAGCCAAAGACCTAATCGTGCGCCGTTATCTGCGCAACCGGGGTGCGTTGGCCCGCATCGCCCTAGAGCGACTGGCTCCCGAGACGGCTGGTGAGGCCCTGCCTCCCGAAGCCCGGATTGCGCCCGAGGAAGCGCTCGAGGCGCCCATCCGACTGAATGACCTGCGCATGGACGCAGTGGTCCGAGCCATCCGCGCGACCGGCGCGACCAGTATTGCAGATCTGGGATGCGGCGAAGGCAAGCTTCTCTATCGGCTCGTGCGCGAACGATGGGTCCACAAGATGTTCGGACTCGACCCTGCCGTTCGTGAGCTGGAACGGGCTGCCAAGCGTCTCAAGCTGAACGAGTTCGGCGGACCGCCCGAAGGCCGTGTCACGCTGATGCATGGATCGCTGACATATCGCGACAGCCGCTGGGCAGAAGCTGATGTTGCCGTGTTGGTGGAGGTCATCGAGCATCTCGACGAAGACAGATTGCCCCTAATCGAACGTGTTGTCTTCGGCGAGACGGCGCCCAAAACCGTGATCGTGACCACGCCCAACGCCGATTATAACGCCTTGTTTCCCAATCTGGCTCCCGGCGCCTTTCGCCATCCGGATCACCGTTTCGAATGGAGCCGCGTTCGGTTTGAAGCCTGGGCGGCCCGGATCGGCAAGGCCTATGGCTACAGCGCCGCATTCAGCGACATCGGAGCCGTGCACCCAGTCCTGGGGGCGCCGACACAGATGGCGGTGTTCACCCGATGAGAGAGCCCGACAAGACCGATCTCGCCATCCCTGACTTCGCCCTGGTCGTGCTGATCGGATCGACGGGATCAGGCAAGTCGACCTTCGCCGCCAGGCACTTCCTGCCGACAGAAATCATCTCCTCGGATCGCTGCCGCGCGCTAGTCAGCGACAACGAGACTGATCAGGATGTCTCGGCAGATGCCTTCGATTTGGCGCGCGAGATTGCCAGCAAACGGCTCAAGTATCGCAAGCTGGCCGTCATCGATGCCACCAACGTGCGAGCCGCTGACCGCAAGGCCTGGATCGAACTTGCGCGCAAGTGGCACACCTTGCCGGTCGCCGTGGTCATCGATCCAGGTGTCGACGTCTGCGTCGCTCGCAACGCGTTGCGACCCGACCGGCCGTTCGGCGCCGGCGTGGTCCAGCGCATGACCACCGAAATTCGCAAGGGCCTCGGCGGGCTGCAACGCGAAGGTTTCCGCCAGGTCTGGAAGCTTACCAGCGAGGCCAGTATCGACACCGCCAGGGTCACGCGCCAGCCATTGTGGACCGACAAGCGCGACCACCACGGTCCGTTCGATATCATAGGCGACATCCACGGCTGCGCCGATGAACTTCAGGCCTTGCTCGCTCAACTCGGTTACAGCGTCGCCTGGTCCGAGGATCATGGCGAACGAATCGTCGCTGTGACACCGCCGGAAGGCCGCAAGATCGTCTTTGTCGGCGACCTCGTCGATCGCGGTCCCAACGTGCCCGACACCTTGCGCATCGCCATGAGCATGGTCGCGGCCGGAGCCGCCTACTGTGTCCAGGGCAATCACGAACGCAAGCTCAGCCGCTGGCTGGAGGGCCGCAAGGTGACGATTGCCCACGGCCTGCAACAAACCATCGATCAGCTGGACGCTCAGGATCGCGGCCTGCGAGAGGCTTTGCCGGCCTTCCTCGACAGCCTGCGCAGCCACGTCTGGCTGGATGACGGACGCCTCGCCGTCGCCCATGCCGGCCTCAAGGAAGAGATGATCGGACGTGGCTCCGGCGCTGTGCGCGAGTTCGCCCTCTATGGCGAAACCACTGGCGAAATCGACGAATTCGGCCTGCCCGTCCGTGCCGATTGGACTGCCGCCTATCGCGGCAAGACCGCCGTGGTCTACGGGCACACGCCGGTGCTGTCGGCCGAATGGGTCAACAACACGCTGTGTATCGACACCGGTTGCGTGTTCGGCGGCAAACTGACGGCCTTGCGCTGGCCGGAACGCGAACTGGTCGAGGTGCCGGCAATCCAGACTTGGTCCGAACCGGTGCGCCCACTAGGTGGATCCTCCGGTCTGGGCAGATCGGCACAGGCCGACGCCGACGGGGTGCTCGACTATGAGGATGTCTCTGGTCGACGTTGGATCGAGACCGAACTGAGGGGCCGGGTCGTTGTGGCCGAGGAGAACGCGTCGGCAGCACTTGAGGTGATGAGCCGTTTCGCATTGTCGCCGCAGTGGTTGATGTATCTGCCACCGACGATGTCGCCATCGGAGACCAGCAGCCAAAGCGGCTGGCTGGAGCGCCCCGAGGAGGCCTTCGCCCATTTCCGCGAGCGTGGCGTCACCCAAATCGTTTGCGAGGAGAAGCACATGGGTTCGCGGGCAGTCATCGCGCTGTGCCGAGACGCACAGGCGGCGCGCGACCGGTTCGGGGTCCCTGGCGACGAGACCGGCGCGATCTGGACCCGGACCGGACGCTCCTTTTTCAACGGCACTGGCATGACGGAGGGCCTGCTCGCCCGCCTCCGCGCCAGAGTCGAGGCTGTGGACCTATGGAAGGAATTGAACAGCGATTGGCTGCTGCTGGACGCCGAGATCATGCCCTGGTCGGCCAAGGCCAGCAGCCTGATTGAAAGCCAGTATGCACCAGTAGCGACGTCTGCGGCCGCAGGCCTCCAAGCCAGTCGCGAGGCGCTGGCCCGTGCGATGGCGCGTGGCATCGATGCGGCCTCGCTGGACGCTCGCCTTGAGGACCGGGCCGCGCGCGCGGCCAGATACGCTACCGCTTGGGCGCCTTACGTGTGGCCTGTCTCGGGCATCGAGGACCTGAAGGTCGCACCATTCCACCTGCTCGCCAGCGAGGGACGTGTCTGGTTCGATCATGACCACGTTTGGCACATGACACTTGCAGAGCGCCTGGCTGCCGGCGTGGTAACGCGAACACAATGGCGGGTGGTAGATCTGGCCGACGCCGGCGCTTGTGCCGAGGCTGTTGCCTGGTGGGAGACGCTGACCGGCTCGGGCGGCGAAGGCATGGTGGTGAAGCCGCGCGACTTCGTCAGCCGGAACAAGAAGGGGGTTATCCAGCCGGCGCTGAAGGTGCGCGGCCGGGAGTATCTGCGCATCATATATGGCCCTGAATACGACGCACCGGACAATCTCGTGCGCCTGCGGGAACGAGGCTTAGGTGGCAAGCGTAGTCTGGCGCTCCGGGAGTTCGCGCTCGGTCACGAGGCGCTGAA
Source organism: Mesorhizobium sp. M7A.F.Ca.AU.001.01.1.1 (assembly GCF_004022735.1). Classification (NCBI taxonomy): domain Bacteria; kingdom Pseudomonadati; phylum Pseudomonadota; class Alphaproteobacteria; order Hyphomicrobiales; family Phyllobacteriaceae; genus Mesorhizobium; species Mesorhizobium sp. M7A.F.Ca.AU.001.01.1.1. Next base: position 1,349 of record NZ_RZPF01000352.1, on the reverse strand, counting down.
GCGGTTTGTCGCCAGGCAGCCCCTACGGCGTGTCCACGAGTGTGTTTTCGGCGTCCTGGCGCTGGAGAGCGAGCCAATAGATCCAAGGCTGTAGTCTAGACTACCCAATGAAATGCCTGAGCAACCCCGCCGAAGCGACCCCGATCAGCACGGTCGGCAGCATGGAAAACCGCGTGGCGGCTGCCAGAGTAACAGCCAGCGCCAGAAGATCCGCCGGGGACTTCGATACGAAGGCCGGTGCGATGACAGAGATCAGCACGCAGCCGGGCGCAGCTTCCATCACAGCCGTGGCACGGGCGCCCAGCGTGCGGTTGCGTAGGACGACATAGCCGCCGATCCGCGTCAGATAAGTGACGCCGGCCATCAGCACGATGGTGAGAAGGGTCACGGCATCAATCATGCATCACCTGCCATCAGCCAGGCCGCGACCAGACCCGACATGGCGCCGGCGGCGACATACCAGGCACCGGGAACGAAGAGATAGACCAGTGCTGCAACGACCAGGCTGACCAGCCAGGGCCGCGCCGCCGCCATACCCGTCCACATGCCGCGCATCAGCACCAGGAAGACAGCCGGGAACGCCATGTCAAAACCATAGGTCTCGACATGGCCAAGCATCGGACCGAGCAAGGCACCCAGCGTGGTGAAGGCCACCCAGGTGAGATACATCGCCAGCGCCGCGCCCATATAGTAGCGCGGGCTGAAGGCCGGCGTGATGCCGGCTGCAGCACGCAGTTTGGCATCGGCCAAGCCCAGCGCCCAGCTTTCATCGCACATAAGGAAAAGCGCCGGAAACACCTTGCGCCGTGGCAGGTCGCGCAGGAACGGCGCCAGTGCCGCCCCCATCAGCAGGTGACGGCTGTTGACCAGGAAGGTGATGGCGACGATGAGCACGATGTGCGGCGGCGACGTCCACAACTGGATCGCCGCGAACTCCGAACCGCCGGCGAAGTTCAGCCCTGTCATGGCAGACAGTTCGACCGTGCTCAAGCCTTTCTGCGTCGCCTGGGCGCCAAGCACCAGCGCATAGGGGATGGTGCCGAACAGCACCGGCGCGCAGGACGCCACGCCACGGCGGAATTCGGATTTCGAACCATCTGCCACCGTCTCGACTGCCTGTGAAATGCTCATGTGTCTTCATCGGCTGACCTCGCGGCCGCCGCTTCTCTGCGTTTGAAATCAACTGATGTCGGCAGCAAACATACCGAAATCGGTCCGCAATTTGGTTGCGGAGATTGTTGTATTTCGCCGAGTTCTGGCATTTTATGTTACAAATTTTCGAATAGATGGAATCTGTAGCCATGAAGCTGGATGAGATCGACAAGCGGATTCTGCGGGCGCTGCAGCGC
>NZ_RZPF01000351.1:0-6521 GCF_004022735.1 Mesorhizobium sp. M7A.F.Ca.AU.001.01.1.1 | reverse complement strand
TGATAGGGCTCATACACGGAATGAAGGATCTCTTGGAACGATCGCTGGGCTCAAGGGCGATCATAGAGACGAAATTTCCGCTCTCGCTTGATCGTGTGATGGTTGATGAAAGTCAAATCGAACTCGCATTGCTCAATCTGTGCGTCAATGCCAGGGACGCGATGCCTGATGGTGGGACGATCGTCATCTCCACTCGGATGGAACAGGTCGGCGAAAGCAAACAGGCTGGCTTGGCCCCGGGGCATTATGTCTGCCTCTCGGTAGCAGACGCTGGCGAAGGAATGGACGAAGAAACACTAGCTCGGGCGACAGAACCGTTCTTCACCACAAAAGGCGTTGGCAAAGGCACGGGTCTCGGTCTGTCTATGGTCCATGGGATGACAGAACAAATGGGCGGGCGCCTGACGCTTAGGAGCCGCAAGGGAGCAGGAACGACGGCGGAACTGTGGCTGCCGGTGGCCACCGCGAGCTCGGAAGTCGCGCGCGGGCCGGATGTTCTTGCCGAGGAAGCCATTGAGACGGCGTCGCTGCGGATTCTGGCAGTGGATGACGATGCGCTGGTCCTTTTGAATACCGCGGCAATGCTCGAGGATCTCGGCCATACTGTCGCGGAGGCGCATTCTGCGGCGGCAGCCCTCAGGTTGCTGGAGGAGCAGCCGTTCGACCTCGTCATAACGGATCATGCTATGCCGAAGATGACGGGCCTGCAGCTATCGAATACGATCAAAGTCCAGTGGCCGAACGTACCCGTCATTATAGCAACGGGCTACGCCGAACTCCCGGGGACTCGCGACATCAAAATTCTCAGCAAGCCGTTTACTGAAGAAGAATTGGCGAACGCAATAGCAGCCGCTAATGTCGCGTAGGGTCGCCTTAGACACCACCCCCTTTGAGTTCCTTGATGCGTCAAGCTGGGATAAGATCCTCCAATTTTTCTCTGAGAGTACTTGCGAAGCGGCAACCTGCTCGGCGGTCAGAAGGGTCTATGGAAAGTGTACGTTCAAGCAGCCGATTCGTGCGAGAGGACGACTTCGTTCTTCGAAAGATCGCTTTGGTCGCCTGCCCTACCAGCCTATGCCGCACTTTAGCTCCCGGATCTAACTGTTTGCAAGGCTTGGGAACCCGCGAGGCGTTGTTCTCGCAGTCGCGCAGTCAAGCAGGAGTGCGGACAGGCCTACCCAGCAGCGAAACAGAAAAGCGCCGGCGCTGGGTCTTCACCGGGGCTAAGGGCATGTACGAGCTACCCTGCATGTCCGAGTTTCAGCCTGCGCTAATATTGTAAATGAATGACTGTGCGCACCGACTTCTCCGGGTCGTTGCGTTTGGCGTCACTGTGGTTCCCGAAGGGCCGATATACTCCACCAGCGCGAGGCATGACCGCTCAGATTCTGTTGGTCGGCGCCAACGTTCGCGCACCTCTGCGCCGGCCGCCACGGCACTTTGAGGTGAAGTGCCGCTCACGGAGCTAAAACCCAGCAATTGGCCGACAATCGCCGAATAGCCGATTGGTTGAAAACGTACAGCGAATCCGTTGGGGTTATGCTGGACAACAGGGTAAACAATTCCTTTCGCTGGAAGGGAGGCCGCGATGGTTCGAACGCATTTAGAAGTTGCACAAGGCGTAATCGCAACCGGCTATCTTGTTCGGCATAATTCCATGATCGGAACTGCCAAGTTTCGCCAAGACGTGGATCGTTCAAGGCGCGCAATCGAGACATCGCGCGAACTGCTCAAACGCCTTCGCCAACGTCACCACGATGACATGGCGCGAGGGTGGGAAGATCCGGGCGTGGCAAGCGTCGCCGTCTCCGCCTTTGACGCCGACATTCTCCGATCGGCATTCCGAGAGTTGGTCAGGCAAACGGGTGTGCCTGAGTATCAATGGCGTGATCTGGCCACGAGCCTGGTACATGAATTCACCGGGTGCGAGCAGATGGAAACCGGCCTGGTGGATTGGATCACCAGCAAGTAGCGCTACAAGGAAACCTTTTTGGGGGCTCGGAATTAGGGTCGCATGGCCCGCTTCTTCTTTGATTTAACCGACGATGGCGAAGTCTTTCCCGATCCTGAAGGAACCGAAATTGCGAGCCGGGAAGCCGCTGAAGATGAGGCAGCAAGAGCGTTGCTTGAAATAGCCAAAGACCGGATGCCGGACGGCACTTTCAGAGAGGTTGCCATCGATGTCCGCGATCACACCAGCAAGCTCCTATTCTCCGTGAAGGTCACGTTCGAGTTGGTGCGTGAGCCGCCCGACGGATGAGGACGCGGCCCTAGCTATTCATTATGGCTGCGCACCAACGCCAGCGGCATGCGGTCGCTGAGGCTGCCATCATTGCTTTCGAACTGCAAGACGCCTGAAAATGCGATTGGCGCCTTCTGCCGTCGAGGTAGAAATGACGTCGTCCGCCTGACGCTAATGTGACCTAATATCGTTGTTTGCCGCCGGCATTGAAGGATGTTTGAAGAATGACTCGTGTTGACCACCCTCGCTGTCTCTGTGGGGGATCATGGTTTCCGGCAAGTCGCCAACGCCGTACTGTGAGCCCCGGACCGAAATAAGGTCATGGTTGTCGGGGCGTGTGTTTGTCACGGCCTTCGACGATGGATAATTTCTTCAATAAGTTTCGCGTCGGCTTCGTGTTCCGCGGCCCGCGTAGCCATTTGGCTGGCCAAGCTATGTCTTTCCCGAGCGGCTTCTCGTTGCGCCGTCCGTTTCGCCAACTCGGCCCGCTGCTGGTGCGCTCTTAGAAGGCTCCAAAGGGCCTGTTCCGCATCGTCCGCCTGGGCCTGCATCAAAACGTCCGCTCCGAATGCATGTCCAGTGTGACAACGGTAACGGGTAATCGGCCCGTCTTCGATCTCCCAAAGCGGTCCGTGACATTCGGGGCAGACAAATGTCGAGGGGATGCCAAGCTGGCGTTCTGTCTGTTCCATTGTGCTGTGCTCCTGAGCAGCAATCGCAGCCTCAAGGCGGATGACAGGCGGGATTTCTGGTGTCGGCCCTGCGAGTTCGGACGCAAGCCTGCGCAACAGGCCAGCCATTTCGGACAGGGCGACGCAATGGTCGACTTCCACATTCTGCAAGGCGCTCAGCGGCATATCGGGTACTGCAGCGTCGTCGGGATCTTGAACCACGCTGACCCCTCCGCAAATCTTGATAGCGCGCAAGCCGGCGGTCCCGTCGGAGAGGCTGCCCGTGAGCACGACACCAATCACGCTGCCGCCAAAGCTGCAGGCCGCTGATCGAAAAAGGGGATCGATGGCAGGGCGCGCCAAATTCTCCCGCGGCCCGCGCCGTAGCAGCATGTGATCATCATGTAAAAGCAGGTGAGCTCCGGGCGGTGCAACGAAGATGTGCCCGTTTTTAACCTTCGTGCCGCTGGCGGCATTCGCTACGGGCATGTTGGCAGCGCGACCGAGAATGTCGCCGAGGTAACTCGTGAGACCGACGTGCTGTACGATGAGGAGGGCCGCCGGAATGTCCGGCGAAATATCCCGGACAAGTCTCTTCAGCGCGTCGAGGCCCCCCGCCGAGGCTCCGATTGCGACAATGCACCGGTTCTCGCAACCGTAGGCACGGACCTTCTCCGACTGCCCCGCATGTTCCGACTCTGATCGTGGTGCGGCGGTGGCCATATGTGCTTCACCCACTCAGCAAATAGCGAGCACTCCGGCCAGTCCGCTGCTGCCAGTCGGATACCCTGCTTTCGTCGTTAGCTTCCTGACCCCGAACATAGTTGCCCGCAATGACGTCAGTCCAAACTAACGCTTACGTGCGCGTTTGACAGCAGCCTCGGCCACGGCCGGGGCCTCCTGAATGCTTGCCGCGCCGCCAAAATCCGCGTTCTTGGTTCGGCCAGCTCCAGGACCGGCACCTAGATCAGCGCCCGTGATCGGATCGGACGCCGGATCAGAAAGAGTACGGTCGGCCATCTTGGCCACCACCTTCATGTCTCTGGCGCCCATTTTGACGGTTGCCAAGCCGTCTCCGCCGTCGACGGGCATCACCTGTTCAAGGTCATCGATCCGATCCCACTCTTCGCCGGAATTCCATGGACCATTGGTATCGCCGTCACCTTGAGAGGTGTTGACGTACATGCTGGCGTACCTCTCGATGCCCGGGAGCTTGCCTGACGGGAAATTGTTTTCGATGGCGTAGAGTGCTTTCTCAAACGACTTTTGATGAGCGATCTCGCGTGTCATCAGGAAGCCGAGCGCGTCCTTGATGCCCGGATCATCGGTGATGTTGATGAGGCGTTCGTAAACGATCTTGGCGCGCGCTTCAGCGGCGATGTTCGACCGCAAATCCACGGTAGGTTCACCGCGTGAGTCGACATAGGCCGCGGTCCAGGGAACGCCGGCTGAGTCGCACAGCGCGGGAGCACCGCCAAACAGGATGGATTCCTTGGCTGTCGTACCGCTGGCGCCGACCATCATATAAAGGTCCGCTTCTTTCATCTGGCCTTCGGCAAGTTGTGCCTTGAGCCCCTTGTTCAGCATGGTGACGATCGATCCCACCACCTCAAGGTGGCTGAGTTCTTCAGTGGCTATGTCGAGCAACATGTCGCGACGGCCAAGATCATCCTCGCCGAGGCCTTGCGTGAAATAGCGCATCGCCGCGGCAAGCTCACCATCGGCGCCACCGAATTGTTCCATGATCATGCAGGCCAGGCGGGGATTAGGCTCCGAAACGCGGACGGTGTATTGCAGGCGCTTGTTGTGCATGAACATTGGCAATCCTCCAGGGGGTTGGGTTGCCCAACATCCGCCTGCGAGGATTGTTCCATATTGCATCGAGTGACGCAGTGGCCGATCCGCGAGGCCATGGCGCGCTAGGGGTGAAATTCGTGTCGGGACGCACATCAATGAGCGCCTCCAGATGGGAAAAAGACTGGTCGCGCACGTTTTTTCCTCCGGGTACTGGAACGAACATGTTGTCGGGACTAACCCACGATGAAAGCGGCGAAAAAACTGCTGAGGCTCTGCATTCGTCTGCAGGTCACAGCGATGGGATGACAGATCCCGAATGGCCACAGCAAAGTCCGGCGCCAGGCATCTCTTGCGAAGTTCTGCGATCTCGGAACAATCGCGCCAAACCACAGTTCTAGCCAGGCAGCGGAGCTGCAAGATTGGTGACCCGATCCCCGCGTGAGCCCTCCCACGGCGTAGGCGCTTGATCACCAGCAGGCGATATAATCGCGGCGATAGCATCGATGGGCAAGAAGGCCAAGCAGAACACCGCGTCTCGGACGGATCGCGAAAGGGCCATCGAAGCGACTACTTTGCCCGAAAGTGCGGCCTCACCAAGGACGAGGCACTCAAGATTCTCAGGTCGCAGGATCGATGAAGAAGCGAAACGGCGGTCGGGCGGCCGGTAGGAGCAATCGTCGCTCGATCGTCGCAACCGATGGCGGCGGATGATCTAGTTCACCCCGACACACCTTTTCAACAATCCGCTTCAACCATCCGGGCATGCCGCGGGCCGGGTCCCGTTTAGACCGGCAGAGGCAGCCGAGCGACCATTGTGGCTTGCAATATGTGCCGAAAAGCGCGCGATCTGGTCTCACAGCAGCTTGCCCACAAAACGCTGAAGAGGTCGTTCCGGCGCCGCGGCCCCCGACCGCCGTCTTATCAACATTGATCGGCGAAAGAGTGACCAGCAATCGACTTCGATAGGCGAGAACGCCGGTTAAGGCGCGGCAGGCGGCTTGACAAGCGGCCGCGAGGCTAGCCAGGCGCAGAGGCGACATGGCGCCGGTTGTGCCGACCAGAACGGAGCGAGATCACGGTCCTTGCTCGTGTTCCCACCATGTCTTTGAGGGCGAGGAACAACCGATGGCCTTGGTTGTTAGAGCTGCATATGCCGCGAAGCATTGAACTCGAAGTGGGACATGGAGATGGCGACGAAGAAAAGCGCCCAGAGCAGCACAAAGGGCCTGGGAAGATCTATTTTACGAAGCCTTGAAGGACATATACTACGCGGAGCGTAAGATCTTAAGTGCCCTCAAGAAAATGGCCAGGGGTGCCGAATCGCAAGAGTTGACCGCCGCGTTCGAGAAGCACCGCGACGAGACTGAGGGTCAGGTTGAGCGGCTGCAGCAGGTGTTCGAGATTTTCGGCAAGCGCGCGCAGGGCAAGACCTGTCCCGCGATCGACGGCATCATTGAGGAGGGCGGGGAGATACTGGAGGAGTTCCAGGCGGCGCCGGCCCTCGACGCCGGGCTTGTTGCCGCTGCCCAGGCCGTCGAGCATTATGAGATCGCCCGTTATGGGACATTGGTAACCTGGGCAAGGCTGCTCGGCTTGAATGACGCGGTTCCGCTGCTGCAGCAGACGCTCGACGAAGAGAAGGCAACGGACGAGGCGTTGACGCAGCTTGGAGGCACCAGCGTAAATGAAAGGGCGCTGCAAGATGCCGCCTAGATCTAGCTGAACGCGTTGGGCGGGAGGGAGATCGAGTCCATCGACACCGTCGATCAGGTTGGCTGGCGCTGCGTGCATGAGCAAATAGTGGATACGGT
>NZ_RZPF01000034.1:0-16391 GCF_004022735.1 Mesorhizobium sp. M7A.F.Ca.AU.001.01.1.1 | reverse complement strand
GCCTGTACCATTGCGTCCATTCCGGGTTCGAAGAAGCGATACAGATTGCGGCCTTCGCTCTTCGCCCGGTAAAGCGCTGTATCGGCGTTCCTCAGCAGCGTGTCGGCGTCTCCGCCGTCGTCGGGGAAAACCGCGATGCCCAGGCTGATGCCGATATGCATCTCGCGGCTCTTGTCGCGGAACGGTTTTCCGATTGTCTCGACGATGCGCTTCGCGAGTTTTTCAGCATTGGCAATGCCCTTGAAATTGAACTGGATGATGACGAATTCGTCGCCGCCGAAGCGGGCAACGACGTCGTTTTCATTATGCAGGCAGCGCTGCAGCCGCTCGGCCACGGTCTTCAGCAGCCAGTCGCCGGCCGGATGTCCCCAGGTGTCGTTGACTGCCTTGAAGCGATCGAGATCGAGCGAGAAGATCGCCAGCGGCGTGGCCGCCGTGTCCTCCAGCGCAAGGTCGAGCCGTTCGCGAAACATCGAGCGGTTGGGCAATCCCGTCAGCGTGTCGTGATGCGCAAGATGGGTCATGCGCTCTTCGGTGCGGCGACGTTCGGTGACGTCGTCGAAGGTCACCACCCAGCCGCCGCCATCCATCGGCCGACGTGTGACCAAAACCGTCCTGCCGTCGGTAAGATGCCGATAGGCCGAATGCATTTTTGCCGCCGCCAGACAGGCTTCGGTCTTGGCGACTTCGCTGTCGACATCGATCTTCGTATAGATGCCGAGTTCCAGCAACCGTTCGAGCGCGTCGCGGTGCGTCGTTCCAAGCGGAAAATCCGCCGGGGTGACCTTGTAGAGCTCCAGAAAACGCCGGTTTCGCACGATCATCTTGCCGTCGGCGTCATACATCAGCAAGCCTTGCGACATGTTGGCGAGCGCTGCGTCGAAGCGGCGGTGCTGCTCCTTGAGATCCTCTTGCGCGCGGCGCTGCTCGGTGATGTCTTCATAGATCGAAACCCAGCCGCCCAGAGCCAGAGGGCGGTGCGAGATGCTGACGATGCGGCCGTCCGACAGTGTTTCTTCGTAGGTCGAGGGCTTTGCCTGATCGATATAGGGCTTGCGGATGGCGTAGAGTTCGTCGGCGGTTTGCGAGGCGACGCCGATATCGACGCTGTGGCGCAGAATGTCGAGGAACCGGATGCCGGGCCTTATCACCCTGGCGTCGAGGCAAAAGATGTTTAGGTAGTTGCCGTTGCAGATGATCATCCGCTCGTCGGCGTCGAACATGCACAGGCCGTGCGACATGTTCTCGACCGCAGCCGAAAAGCGTTGGTTCTGCTCCCGCAGTTCGTCTTCCATGTGGCGGGAGCGGTCCATGCCTTCGGCCTCCCGTTTCGGGACGGCCGAACCATCCTTGGCATCAGCGACGGGCATGAGCGCGCCTGCGGACCGTGATCGAACAAGCTACTGTGGTCGCCGCTGGTTAATTTAGCGTTTTAATGCATGTCGCCCAAAAGTGACCTCGGTTTTGGGGGAATGACATGCATAAAAAGACCTAAAGCGCGTCGCGTGAATCCGTTTCAGCGCGACGCGCTTTAGCCGATTGCGGTCGCCGAAACCTGATGCCGCGACGTCTCGATCGCCGAAAACCGTTTCAGAAACGCGTTCTGCGCCCAGGTCACCGAACGTGGCGTGAAATCGAAGCGGTCGGCATTGAAGCCGCGCGGACGGCCGAAGAACTCGGTCGCCTCGGCGGTCGAAAAGCCGGCGAGCAGCGTTGCCTCGAAATAGGCGGCGATCTGGTCGGCGCGCTTGATCTCCTTGCGCAGCGCAGCACTTGGTTCCGGAGGCAGCGAGAAGCGCAGATGGATGGCGCGCTGCAGCCGTAACTCACAATCCTTGTAGCTGCCGCCCATCACCGATTTGAACGGCGAGATCATGTCGCCGATGACATATTCGGGGGCGTCGTGCAGCAGGGCCGCCAGCCGGGCGTCGGCCGAAGCCTCGGGCACCAGGTCGCAGAACAGCGCTTCGACCAGCAGCGAGTGCTGGGCGACCGAAAACGCATGCTCGCCGCTGGTCTGGCCGTTCCAGCGGGCAACGCGGGCGAGCCCGTGCGCAATGTCCGAAATCTCGATGTCGAGCGGCGAGGGGTCGAGCAAATCGAGCCGGCGGCCCGACAGCATGCGCTGCCAGGCGCGTGCCGGCGCGCCGACGCGGTCGGCCGCCATCAGGCCTCCTCCGCGCTGACGGCTTCCTGCGGGAAGGCGAATTTTGCCCAACCGGGAATGGCCAGCGTTAACGGAACGTCCCCGGCCATGATCGGCTGGCCGGCATCGAGCGCCGCCTTGACCCGGTCGATGCGCGCAATGGCCAGACCGGTCGTGTCTACGGTCGAGCCGAGCGTGCCAACCGGCCTGCCTGCGACGGTCAGCTCGGTGCCGGGCGCGGGCAGGGGCCTGTCGGCCGATGCAATCAGCACGCGCCGCCTGGCCGTGCCGCGATGCTGCATGCGCGAGACGACCTCCTGGCCGACATAGCAGCCCTTCTTGAAGCCGATGCCGCCGGTTTCGTCCAGCAGCACATCGTGGGGGAAGGCGTCTCCGAGTTGGTAGTCGCTGCCGCTTTCGGCAATGCCGCCGACAATGCGGAAGGCTTGCCACGCGGCAAGATCGCCGGGCTCATCCGTTTCGCCATAGGAACGCGTGACGGCACCCTTCGGAAAGCGTGTGTCGGCGGCCGCCGTTGAATCAGATTGTGAGGGTGTTGATTCATGTCCCCACGCGACGGTGACAAACGCCTGATCGGATTTGGTAATCTCGACCTTGGCGCGCAGTTTGTAGAGCGTCAGCCGGCGTACGAAATCGTCCGATATGTCGGCACGGCATTCGAGCCGGAATGCATTCTCGCCGGTGCGGGAGATCAGGAAATCGAACAGGATCTTGCCTTGCGGCGTCAGCAGCGCACCGGGTTTGGCTTCGCCGGGAGCCAGGATGTCGAGATCGGTGGTCAGGATGTTCTGCAAAAAATGCTCGGCATCCGGACCTGATACGGAAATGAGGGCGCGGTCTTTGAGCTGGGCACAGGGCATGGGCGGAAAAGCAACCTGATCTTGCAAAATGGTCGGCCTTTACGTAAGCCGCTGGCACTCCCCCCGCAAGAGAGCATGGCCATGATCTACGACCTCATCCTGACAGGCGGCACAGTGGTCAACCATGACGGCGAAGGGGCTCGCGACATCGGCGTGAAGGACGGGCGCATCGCTGCCATCGGCGATCTCCGCCAGGCCTCGGCCGGCGAGACGATCGACTGCCGCGGCCTGCATATCCTGCCGGGTGTCGTCGACAGCCAGGTGCATTTTCGCGAGCCGGGACTGGAGCACAAGGAAGATTTGGAAACGGGTTCGCGCGCTGCCGTGCTTGGCGGCGTCACCGCCGTGTTCGAGATGCCCAACACCAATCCGCTGACCACCAGCGAGGCAGCGCTTGCCGACAAGGTCCGGCGCGGCACGGGGCGCATGCATTGCGATTTCGCCTTCTGGGTCGGCGGCACCCGCGAGAATGCCGGGGATGTCGGCGAGCTTGAGCGGCTGCCGGGTGCGGCCGGGATCAAGGTTTTCATGGGCTCGTCCACTGGCGACCTGCTGGTCGAGGATGACGAGGGCGTGGCGTCGATCCTGAGAAACACGCGCCGGCGCGCCGCCTTTCATTCGGAAGACGAATTCCGGCTGCGCGAGCGCCTTGGCGAACGCATCGAAGGCGACCCGGCATCGCACCCTGTCTGGCGCGACGAGATCGCCGCCTTGCGCTGTACCGAACGGCTGGTACGCATTGCGCGAAACGCCCGTGCCCGCATCCATGTTCTACACATCTCGACCGCCGAGGAGATTGTGTTCCTCGAACAACACAAGGATGTCGCGACCTGCGAGGCGACGCCACATCATTTGACGCTGAGCGCCGACGACTATCTCAGGCTTGGCACGCTGATCCAGATGAACCCGCCGGTGCGTGCCGCGCGCCATCGCGATGGCGTCTGGCATGGCATTGCGCAAGGCATCGTCGATGTGCTCGGCTCCGACCACGCGCCGCACACGCTGGCCGAGAAGGCAAAGCCCTATCCGGCCTCACCGTCGGGGATGACCGGCGTGCAGACGCTGGTGCCGATCATGCTCGACCACGTCAATGCCGGCCGGCTGACCTTGCAGCGCTTTGTCGACCTGTCTAGCCACGGCCCGCAGCGGATCTTCGGCATGGCGAGAAAGGGCCGCATCGCTGCCGGCTACGAGGCCGACTTCACCATCGTCGATATGAAGCGGCGCCAGACCATCACCAATGCGCAGGCCGGCTCGAAAGCCGGCTGGACGCCTTATGACGGGAGAGAAGTGGTCGGCTGGCCGGTCGGCACCGTCATTCGCGGCCGCCGCGTGATGTGGGAAGGCGAGATCGCCACGCCAAGCCAGGGTAGGGCGGTGGAGTTTTCTGAGGCATTGCCCCGCTAGGCTCCCTACCCCCGTGGGTGGGAAGAGCCGCTCTCAATCCCCGGCGACGAAGAATGACCACTGTCCGCTAGGGGTGATACCGACGCGATAGAAAATATAGGCGCCGAACTGCTTCATGTCGTCGAAATCGCCAGCGGTGACGATCTTGAACAGTTCGACCCGCTGCTTGGCGTCCAGCTTGTCCAGCGGGAGGGCGAAGAAATACGGCCACACATAGAGCTCTTGTGGCGTGCCGGCATCGAGGTGGACGTAGCCGGCATCAAGCACCTCCTCCAGGATGGCCAGGATTTCCTGGCCGTCCGGGTCTCCCGAGAGGCCCTTGAGGAAGGCGACGGCATCGCCATCAATGTCGGTTAGGGACAATTGCGTTGTGTTGTCGCCCGTGCCGATCAACGGCCGCAACTTTTCGATATCGCCGCCCTTGCAGGCTTCGACGATCAAATCATGCATGCGCCGCACTGGTTCCGGCAGCTTGCCGAGATCGTAGATGACCTCGGGCACCGGCGTGTCCGGATCGACGCGTGGCCTGGTCACGCCGCCATCCGCCGGACTGTCCGGCTCGGCTTCGGCAGGAGCAGTCGGCTGGCTAGACGGCGGCGGCGTCCCGACCGGGTTGGGCATTGGCACGGTGCTTCCGGGGGGCGACATGTCGTCGGCCGGCGGCGTGACCGTCGGGGGGAGCTCTTCGCGCTTGATTTCGCTCAGCGCATAGGCGGGGCTGCTCGCGAGACACACAACCAGGGGAATCGCGGCACAGCAAGCGGCGAAAGAGATGCGAAGGACCAAGCCACGCGGCTTGCCTGACATCGAAAAACTCACTGCCCGTTTCTCCCTGCTTACGGGCATGACGCCCGAGCGGCATATTGCCGTCAAAGAACCGGACGTCGGTTCAGTGCCGCAGCCGTTCAGGTTCGAAGGCGCCAGCAATCACCTTTTCACGCATACGGTCGAGCAGGGCAAGGGCCGAGGTCTCGCCATTGGCACGCAACATCTCGCCGAAGGCTGTTTCGAGCGCTGCTTCGGCAATGATCTCGGGCTCTATCCCGGCGGAGAGACCTTCCGCCCAGGCCTCGCTGTGGCTTTCCACGGCGGTCAAGCGTTTTTCTTCCCTGACCAGCGCGTCGATGTCGTTGACACCATGTTCCATAAGCGAATGTCCACCCTTTCAAGCTGCGATCCATTGATGTGGATCAGGCCTGATCTGTTCATTTCACACCCAGGGACAATTAAGTATTTGTAAATACGACATTTTTTTGATCGTCTTTTACAAAGCCCGATTGCCTTGTGCGAAACTGCGTTCAGTTCGAGTCAAACTTAGCCGATTGGGGCGGCCTGCGGGGCGAAAACCTTCAGTTTGAGTTAATTCCGCTTTCGCGCGGTAGGGTTTCGTTAATACTGTTGCAGAAGTGCAACATGAGGATTGCACCAAGATATCGCCTGGCACAAGCCGATATATCGGCTGTACCCAGCAATGGTTCGGATAGTTGTCGATGAGCGAGTGCCTAAAGCGCGCTGCGTTTGAACGGATTCAGGCGAGGCGCTTTAGGTTTTCGTTTTTATGCGTGTCGTTCTCCCAAAACCGCAGCCACTTTTGGGCGACATGCATTAGTTGCCGTAACGCGAGGCGATGTCGCGAGACAGCGTCTCGCCTTCCTTCATGTAGCGGCTGATGGCTTCGGTCGCCGAGGGCGTGCACCTCGTATAGGTGCCGCCGAAGGAGCGGTAGCCGCGATTGAAGCTGGCAATGAAGCGGGCGCGCCGCTCGGCGTCCGGATTTTCCGAATCGAGCAGTTTTGTCATCTCGACACGCCACTGGTCGCCCTTTTCGCCGCACAGATTGCGCAGGAAATGCAGCGAGCCCAGAACCTCCGCCAGCCGCATCAACCCGGGCTCGAACGGCGACTCGGCGCTGAGCGCGGGCCGTATCGAAACGGTCGCGCCGACCGCAAGACACACGGCGAGGAGCATGGATGGACGATTCATAAGCCTTCTCTACCAGCTGCGTGGCTCTGCTAAACAGCATAAGTCTTTGTGGCGAAACAATTTGTGGCCCGCAAGTTGATTTCAGGACAGCAGTCCGGCGTTTCCGCCGGGGGCCAACAAGTCTTCGGCGACCGCGAATACCGAGCCTGCCAGCGGCAGCGCCGCCATCTCGCTGAGCGTATAGAAGGCCGCCGTCTCCGCATCGTCGCTGGCCACGGCCTCGCCGCCGGCATAGGCGGCGCCGAAGACTGTGAGGAGATAATCGACCGGGTGGCTGTCATCCCGGCCGTCGATGCGGATTTCCCGCAGCGGGCGATAATTTGTGGCACGCAAACCGGTTTCTTCCTGAAGTTCGCGCTCTGCCGCTGCCTCCAGCGTCTCACCAGGTTCGACCTTGCCGCCCGGAAAGGCATAGAGCCCTTGCGACGGTTGCCGGGCTCGCTTGACCAGAAGCACGGTGTCTGCCCGCACGACGGCGACCGAGACTGCCGGAAGTATTTTGCGCGCTTCGTTCATGGATTCCCAATCAGGCTGAAGGCCGGTCAGTTGTGGACCGGCCAGCGTGGACAAGTTTTAGCGGTTGCGCAACGCCGGTTCCATCGCCACTTTCAGAAGCCGAACCTTTCGAAGGGCACCAATCGACCATGTGCGGACGTTTCGCCTTGACCGCGACGCCGGATCAGACCGCTGCCTTTCTGGACGTGGCGGGGCTTGAGGATTTCCCGGCGCGCTACAACATCGCCCCGACGCAGCCGATCCTGATGGCGGTCGCCGGCCCTCCGCAGGCGCCGGGCTCCAATCTGCCGGACCGGCAGCCAATGCTGGTGCGCTGGGGGCTGATCCCGACCTGGGTGAAGGATACACGCGAGTTTCCGCTGCTGTTCAACGCGCGCTCCGAAGGGGCTGCCGAAAAGGCGTCGTTCAAGGCCGCCATGCGCCATCGCCGCGCTTTGGTGCCGGCGTCCGGCTTTTATGAATGGCGGCAAACCGGTGGCAAGAAGGGGCAGCCTTACTGGATACGCCCCAGGCATGGCGGGTTGGTTGCCTTCGCCGGGCTGATCGAGACCTATGCCGAGCCGGGCGGTTCGGAAATGGACACCGGCGCCATCCTGACCATCAACGCCAATGCCGACATCGCGCATATCCACGACCGCATGCCGGTGGTGATCGACCCCAGGGATTTCGCCCGTTGGCTGGATTGCCGCACGCTCGAACCGCGTGATGTCGCCGATCTGTTGCGGCCGGCTCAGCTCGATTTCTTCGAGGCAATTCCGGTCTCCGACCTCGTCAACAAGGTCGCCAACACCGGACCGGAGATTCAGGAGCGGGGCGAGATCGGGCCGGAGCCCGAGAAGGTCAAGCGCCAGAAGTCCGGCGCGGACGACAGTCAGATGACGTTGTTCTAGCAGAGGGCGCGCGCGTCGGCGCCTTCATTTCTGGCGCCATTGGCGCCGGCCGCCCACCCCTTCAGGCAGCGCGGGGCGAAACGATCTTCTGCGCCGGCTTTTTCTTCTTGGCGGTATGGAGAAGGGCGGCGACGATCGCGGCCGGGCCGATTGCGCGATAGTGGTTGGCCAGCGCCGGCTGCTTGGCGCGGTTGGCTTCCTGCTTGGTTCGGGGCATGTCTCTCTTCCCTGGTAACATTTTCGTGTCTGCGTTTGATGGCCGATTCTGACCAAATCGTGACGCCTGCTGATCTAGCCGGCGAATGTTTCATGACTGTGCCGACATGTTTAATAAAATGTTTCAGTGCATCATTACCTGTGACCCAGCGACGGTTTTGCCGAAACTTGCGACTTGACGGCAACACAAGCCAAGGCGATAAAGCCGCCCATGAAAACGTCTTTCGCCATTTGTGGCATTTGCATTATTGGCTAGCCTCGCGCTGGTCCGGACGTTTTCGCCTCATCTCTCCCCAGATTGGACAAACGCCCCGGCCAGCAGGCTGGAGCCTGATTTGCGTTCGCGCAGGGCTGGCTTCGTCGAATTGAGTTCTGAACCGGGAAGGCACGAATGTCCGACGCATCGCAGGGCCTGCGCCTCTACAACACGCTGACGCGGACGAAAGAGGATTTCGTCCCGATCGATCCGCTGAACGTGCGCATGTATGTCTGCGGCCCGACCGTCTACGACTTTGCTCATATCGGCAATGCCAGGCCGGTGATCGTCTTCGACGTGCTGTTCCGCTTGCTGCGCCATCTCTATGGGCAGACGCACGTCACCTATGTGCGCAACATCACCGACGTAGACGACAAGATCAATGCGCGCGCTTTGCGCGATTTCGGCGGCGAGATCGCTTCCGGCACGCTGTCGTTGAATGAGGCGATCAGGCGGGTCACCGAAAAGACCGCCGACCAGTTCCACAGCGACGTGGCGGTTCTCGGCTGCCTGGAGCCGACGGTCGAGCCGCGCGCCACCGAATTCGTCGAGCCCCGTGCCGACGGCAAGGTTGACATGATCACCTTGATTCAAAGCCTGATCGAACGCGGCCATGCCTATGTTGCTGCGGGCGAAGTCCTGTTCGACACGGCGTCGATGCCCGACTACGGCCAGCTGTCGAAGCGCAATCTCGACGAGCAGCAGGCCGGTGCTCGCGTCGCCGTCGACGCGCATAAGAAAAATCCCGGCGATTTTGTCCTCTGGAAGTTGTCGTCACCGGAGGAGCCGGGCTGGAATTCGCCATGGGGCAGGGGTCGGCCGGGCTGGCACATCGAGTGCTCGGCGATGTCGGCCGCCTATCTCGGCGAGGTCTTCGACATCCATGGCGGCGGCCTCGACCTGATCTTCCCGCACCATGAAAACGAGATCGCCCAGTCGCGTTGCGCCCATGGCACCGAAATGATGGCCAACATCTGGATGCACAACGGCTTCCTGCAGGTCGAAGGGCAGAAAATGTCGAAGAGCCTCGGCAACTTCTACTCGATCAACGAACTCCTGGAGACCGAGACCTTCGGCGGCCGCAAATGGCCGGGCGAGGTGCTGCGGCTGGCGATGCTGATGACGCATTATCGCGAGCCGATCGACTTTTCCGTGCGCAAGCTGGAAGAGGCCGAGAACACCCTGCGAAAATGGAAGCGGGGGGCCGACCTCGCGCCGACGGCGGCGGGACAGGTGCCCGTGGAGATCATTGACGCCTTGTCGGACGATCTCGCCACCTATGCCGCCTTCCAGGTCCTGACCCAGTTGGCCGGCGAGGCAATGGACGGCAACGATGCCGCTGCATCGCTGAAGGCGTCGCTGCTGTTCCTCGGCTTCGACGTCGCGTCGGCGAAGGTTGATGAAGGCCACGTCGGCAAGGCCATCGCCAAGCGTCTCGCGTTCATCGCCGCCAAGAGCTGGGCCGAAGCCGACCGCATCCGCGACGACCTGCTGGCCCAGGGGATACAGTTGAAGGACGGCAAGGATCCGGTCACAGGCGAACGCATCACCACCTGGGAGGTAAAAAGATGATCGATCATCTCGGCATCAACGTTGCCGATTTCGACGCTTCGAAGGCTTTCTATGACAAGGCGATGGCGCCGCTTGGTGCCGCGCTGTTGTATATGGTGCCGCTGGAGTACACCGGCGGTAAAAAGGTCGGTGGCTACGGTCGCGATCGGCCGGTATTCTGGCTGCAGGAAGGCAAGGATGGTCAGAAGGCCCATCAGCACGTCGCCTTCACCGCGCGCAGCCGCGCCGAGGTCGAAGCCTTCTATGCTGCGGCGCTTGCCGCCGGCGGCAAGGACAATGGCGGGCCGGGCCTGCGCCCGCACTATCACCCGGACTACTATGGCGCCTTCGTCCTCGATCCCGACGGCAACAACGTCGAGGCCGTCTGCCATGCGCCGGAGTGATCAGCGATGAGCCTCGACAACCGACCGATCTATACCGGCGGCTGCCAGTGCGGCGCGGTGCGCTTTCGCGTTGAAGGCGCTTTGGGCGACGCTTCGGTCTGCCATTGCCGCATGTGCCAGAAGGCGTTCGGCGCGTTCTACGCGCCGCTGGTTTCGGTGCGTGGCGCCAGGCTCGACTGGACGCGCGGCGAGCCGAAATACTTCCGTTCGTCCAACCATGTCGATCGCGGTTTTTGCGCCGATTGCGGCACGCCGCTGACCTTCACCGCGCCGGACGGGGTTGGCCTCGCCATCGGTGCGTTCGACAATCCAGCGGAGATCGTGCCGCTGATTCAATGGGGGATCGAGGCAAAGCTGCCCTATGTCGACTCGATCCCGCAACTGCCGGGCGAGGACACCATGGCCGACATGTCGTCGGCCTCCTATCTGGCCGATCTCGTTTCCTACCAGCACCCCGACCACGACACCGAACAATGGCCGCCAAAGGAAAGATCATGACCGATCAGGTAAGAACCGGCGGCTGCCAGTGTGGCGCCGTGCGCTTCCGCGTTCATGGAGCGCTCGGCCGTCCGTCCATCTGCCATTGCCGCATGTGCCAGAAGCAGTTCGGCTCGTTCTTCGGCGCGCTGGTCACGGTGCCCAGAGATGGCGTCGAATGGACCCATGAAGAGCCGAGTTACTTCCAGTCGTCGGTCAACATCGATCGTGGTTTCTGCGCCCGCTGCGGCACGCCGCTGACATATCGGCAGCCCGGCGGGCTGGAAATCGCGATCGGTGCCTTCGACGACCGTTCGGACCTGGCACCGCAGATCCAGGTCAACTATGCCGCGCGGTTGCCCTGGGTGGAGACGATCTTCGATCAGCCCGTCCACCAGGATCCTGATTATTACAACAGGCAGGAATCCATCATCTCCTTCCAGCACCCAGACCATGAAACGCCGGACTGGCCGACCAAAGGTTTACAACTATGAGCAGTCAATTGCGTACGCTTTATCCCGAGATCGAGGCGTTCGATTCCGGCATGCTCGATGTCGGCGACGGCCACCAGGTCTACTGGGAGCGTTCCGGCACTAAAGGCGCCAAGCCGGCGGTGTTCCTGCATGGCGGGCCGGGCGGCACCATTTCGCCAAAACACCGGCGGCTGTTCGACCCGAAGCTCTACGATGTCATCCTGTTCGACCAGCGTGGCTGCGGAAAATCGACGCCCAACGCCTCGCTCGAAGCCAATACGACATGGCACCTGGTCGCCGACATCGAACGGCTGCGCGAAATGGCCGGCTTCGACAAATGGCTGGTGTTCGGCGGCTCCTGGGGGTCGACGCTTGCGCTCGCCTACGCCGAGACCCACCCAGAACGCGTCAGCGAACTGGTGGTGCGCGGCATCTACACGCTGACGCGTGCGGAACTGGAATGGTACTATCAGTTCGGCGTCTCGGAAATGTTCCCGGACAAATGGGAGCGCTTCCTGGCGCCGATCCCGGAGGCCGAGCGCAGCGACATGATGGTCGCCTATCGCAAGCGGCTGGTCGGCACGGATCGAAAGGCGCAGATCGAGGCGGCCCGCGCCTGGAGCCTGTGGGAAGGCGAAACGATCACGCTGTTGCCGGAGCCTGAGACAAGCGGTCCGTTTGGGCAGGACGACTATGCCGTCGCGTTCGCCCGCATCGAGAACCACTATTTCGTCCATGCCGGCTGGCTGGAAGAGGGACAATTGCTGCGCGACGCGCACAGGCTGAGCGACATCCCCGGCACCATCGTCCATGGCCGCTACGACATGCCATGCCCGGCGCGCTATGCCTGGGCGCTGCACAAGGCCTGGCCAAAGGCGGATTTCCATCTGATCGAGGGCGCCGGCCATGCTTATTCGGAGCCGGGTATCCTCGACCGGCTGATCCGCGCGACGGACAAGTTTGCAGGCAAATGACCATGACCCGCGAGCGCCTCTATCTCTTCGACACCACATTGCGCGATGGCCAGCAGACGCCGGGCATCGACTTTTCCGTCGAGGACAAGATCGCCATCGCAAAACTGCTTGACGCTTTTGGCCTCGACTATGTCGAAGGCGGCTATCCCGGCGCCAACCCGACCGACACCGCCTTCTTCCAGGAGAAGCGCACGGAGCGCGCCAAATTCGTCGCCTTCGGCATGACCAAGCGGGCAGGGGTGTCGGCGTCCAACGATCCCGGCCTAGCGTCTCTTGTGCAATCGAAATCGGATGCCATCTGCTTCGTCGCCAAGAGCTGGGACTACCACGTCCGTGTCGCGCTCGGCTGCACCAATGAGGAGAACCTCGATGCCATCAAGGCCTCCGTCGAGGCGGCGATCGCCGCCGGCAAGGAGGCATTGGTCGACTGCGAGCATTTCTTCGATGGCTTCAAGGCCAATCCCGACTATGCGCTGGCCTGCGCCAGGACCGCCTATGATGCCGGGGCGCGTTGGGTGGTGCTGTGCGACACCAATGGCGGCACGCAGCCATCGGAAGTCCGCGCCATCGTCGAGAAGGTTATTTTATCAGGCATTTCAGGCGATCATCTCGGCATCCATGCCCATGACGACACCGGCCAGGCCGTGGCGAATTCCCTCGCCGCTGTCGAGGCTGGCGTGCGCCAGATCCAGGGCACGCTCAACGGCATCGGGGAGCGCTGCGGCAACGCCAATTTGATCTCGATCGTGCCAACGCTGGCGCTAAAGCCGGCCTTCGCCGATCGTTTCGAAACTGGCATTTCGGCTGAGGCGCTGACAGGCATTTCCAGGTTGTCGCGCGCATTCGACGAACTCCTGAACCGAGCGCCAGAGGCGCAAGCGCCCTATGTCGGCGCTTCCGCCTTCGCCACCAAGGCCGGCATTCATGCCTCCGCACTGGCCAAGGAGCCGGCGACCTACGAGCACGTCCCCCCCGAAACGGTCGGCAACCGCCGCCGTGTCATGGTCTCGGACCAGGGCGGCAAGGCCAATTTCCTCGCCGAGCTGAGGCGACGCGGCATTGAGGTGCCGAAGGACGATCACCGGCTCGACGCGCTGATATCCGTGGTCAAGGAGCGCGAGGCCGAGGGCTATGCCTATGAAGGCGCCGATGCCAGCTTCGAACTCCTCGCCCGCAAGATGCTGCACGGCCTGCCGGAATTCTTCAACGTCACCTCGTTCCGCTGTATGGTCGAGCGCCGCTTCGACGCCAACGGCCAGTTGAAGACGGTCTCCGAAGCGATCGTCAAGGTGGTGGTCGATGGCGAGGAGAAGATGTCGGTGGCCGAGGGGCATGGCCCGGTCAACGCACTCGACATCGCGCTGCGCAAGGACCTCGGCAAATTCCAGGGCGAGATCGCCGACATGGAGCTGGCCGACTTCAAGGTGCGTATCCTCAATGGCGGTACCGAGGCGATCACCCGCGTTCTGATCGAATCGCATGACGGCACCGGCGCGCGCTGGTGGACGGTCGGCGTTTCCGAGAACATCATCGACGCCTCGTTCCAGGCGCTGATGGATTCCATCGTCTACAAGCTGATGAAGAACCGCGAGATGGCCGGACTGGTGGCCGCCGAATAGGGTTGAACCATCAGCGAAAGTCCATTGATCCATCAGAACTTTGCGATGGTCTTGCCAAGGTGACTGGGCCATAGCGTTGGCCCATGGCCACTGAAGCAATTACCCTGGATGCAGAGTCCAAGGCCCGGCGCGGCTTTCTGCTGGCGCTCGGCGCCTATCTGCTATGGGGATTGCTGCCCTTCTACATGAAGGCGGTCGCTCATCTGCCGCTCGCGGAAGTCATTGCCCATCGCATCGTCTGGTCGGTGCCGATCGCCGCCGCCGTTCTGATCTGGGCCGGCCGCACGGCGGATTTCAAGGCGGCGCTTCGTTCGCCGCGCACCATCGCCATGGCCGCGCTGACGGCGGCGCTGATCTCGGTCAACTGGGGCATCTATGTCTGGGCGATCGCGGTCGACCGCACCGTCGAAACCGCGCTCGGCTACTACATCAATCCCCTGGTCAGCGTCGTTGTCGGCGCGCTGCTGCTCGGCGAGCGGCTCGACCGGCTGCAGATCGCGGCGGTGGTGCTGGCGGCCGTCGCCGTCGCCGTGCTGACCATCGAAGGCGGCAAGCTGCCCTGGGTGTCGTTGGCACTGGCGTTTTCCTTCGCCGCCTACGGCTTCTTCCGCAAGACGCTGCCGATCGGCCCGAGCCAGGGATTTTTGCTCGAAGTCCTTCTGCTGTCGGTGCCGGCACTTGGCTACATAGTCTATCTCATCGCGACCGGACAGGACCACATCGTATCCAGCAGTGGCACGGATACGGCGTTGCTGATCGGCTGCGGTCCAGTCACATCGGTGCCGTTGTTGCTGTTCGCCTTCGGCGCCAAGCTGCTGCGGCTGTCAACCATCGGCATCATGCAATATATCGCGCCGACCATGGTGTTCCTGATCGCCGTTCTGATCTTCGACGAGCCTTTCGGCACCATCCAGGCCATCGCCTTTGCGCTGATCTGGGCGGCTTTGGCAGTCTATTCCTGGTCGATGTTGACGACAGCGCGACGCGCCGCGCCGCAGCCCGCACGGTAAGGGGGTTCGATGTACCTGCTGCATATCGCCAACAAAAATTATTCCTCATGGTCGCTGCGGCCCTGGGTGCTGATGCGCGCGCTGGATATCCCATTCGAGGAACGGCTGACGCCATTCCCGACCGGATCGAGCTGGGATCTGTACCGTTCCTTCTCACCGAGCGGCCGCGTGCCGTGCCTGGTCGACGACGGCTGGGCGGTCTGGGATTCGCTGGCCATCGTCGAATATCTGGCCGAACGCCACCATGGCGTGTGGCCCGTCGAAGCCAAGGCGCGCGCCTGGGCGCGCTCGGCCGCCGCCGAGATGCATTCGAGCTTCACCGCATTGCGCAGCGCCTGTCCGATGAGTTGCGGCGTGCGGGTAGAGCCGTTTCCGATGTCCGATGCGCTGAAGCAGGACCTCTTTCGCCTCGGCGACCTCTGGAATGATGGTCTTGCTCGTTTCGGCGGGCCATTTCTGGCGGGCGCTCATTTCACCGCAGTAGATGCTTTCTTTGCCCCGGTGGCGTTCCGCGCACAGTCTTATGGGCTCTCCTTCGAGGGTGCGGCTGCAGCGTATCCGGCGCAGTTGCTTGCTCTGCCGGCGATGCGCGAATGGCATGCGGCTGGGCTTGCCGAGACCTGGCGCGAGCCCGATCACGAAGCGGAAGTGGCCGCCGCCGGCACCATCATCGAGGATCTTCGCGCCACTGCGTGAAAGCTGCCGGCGGGTGCTACATCTGTCCGAGCCGCCTGACAAAGAGATAGGTCGCGCCCGCGATCACCATCGACACAGCCGTCACCACCCAAAAGCCCATTGGCGTGTCGACCAGCGGCAGGCCCCCAACGTTCATGCCGAACAGGCCTGAGATGATGGTCATCGGCAACAGCACCGCCGTCATCACCGACAGGACGTACAGCAGCCGGTTCGACTGCGTCGTCAGCTTTGCCATAAGCTCGTCCTGCAATAGCCGGGCGCGCGCCTGCAATTGCTCGCCGTCATAGTGCAGCGTCTGCGCCCGGTGTGAAAGGCGCGCGGCCATGTCGTTGATGCTGTCTGGCAGGTCGTTGCGGTGCGAATGATCAAGGTGACGGAACAGATTGGTCAGCGTCGCCATCTGCCTGTGGATCACCACCAGATGCCGGCGCGCGTCGACCAGGGATTGCCGTTCATTGTGCCATGCGTCGCAGACGATACGGTCTTCGATGCCGTCGAGACTGTCGCCGAGTGCCGCAAGTTCCGCCACCATGCCATCGAACGACTGGCCGACGACAGCCTCGATCAACTCGGCTGGCGAGCGGAACTTGCGCGATCCATTCTCGATCGCCTTGCGGATGTTGTCGACCGACTGCAGCGGTTGCTTGCGGGCGCCGACCAGCATCGTGTCATTGAGCGCGAAGCGGAAATGGCCAAGCCCGCCCGCTTCCGCCGAATAGTCATGGCGCAGGTCCGGCAGATCGCCATAGAGCCAGTCGTCCTCGAGGTCGATGTGGCAGCCATGGCTGGCGGACAGGAAAGCTTCACGCGCCGGTGCCGGCAAAACCCGATCGGCGCCGATTTCGTGACGGGCCCGCATGTCGGAAAGCTGGTAGCTGCGCCATGTCCAGTG
>NZ_RZPF01000350.1:0-6525 GCF_004022735.1 Mesorhizobium sp. M7A.F.Ca.AU.001.01.1.1 | reverse complement strand
CATCGACGGACTCTGGATCGAAGGCTGCCTGGCCGGCGAGATGTTCTCGCCCGGCGAATTGGCGGCGATCGGCATCAAGGCCGTCGAGGCCGAACTAGGCCTCGCGCCGGAAGGGGAGGAAAACCAATGACGACACTCGGCGAAGCGCTCATTTCGCTGCTCGAAGCCCATGGCGTCGACACGGTCTTCGGGATTCCCGGCGTCCACACGGTAGAACTCTACCGCGGGCTAGCGCGCTCCAAGATCCGCCACGTCACACCGCGTCACGAACAGGGCGCCGGCTTCATGGCCGATGGCTACGCACGCGCCAGCGGCAGACCGGGCGTCGCCTTCGTCATCACCGGACCGGGGCTGACCAACACCATCACCGCCATGGGGCAGGCACGTGCCGATTCGGTGCCGATGCTGGTGATCTCAGGCGTCAACGCCACGCCGACGCTGGGCAAGGGGCTGGGCCATCTGCACGAATTGCCGGATCAGCGCGGCATGATGGAGAAGGTGGCGCTGTTTTCGCAGCGCGTTACCGAGGCTGGCGAATTGCCCGGCGCGCTGGCGCAGGCCTTCGCCCTGTTTTCATCGGCCCGGCCCGGCCCGGTGCATATCGAGATCCCGACCGACGTCATGGTCAAGCCGGCGGATGGCATCGCTGCCATGCTGAGCAATGTGACGCCGCCCGTGCCGGAAGGTGTCGCAATTGCCAACGCGGCCAAACTCATCAGTGCAGCGCGCCGCCCGCTGATCCTGGTCGGCGGCGGCGCCAAACGCGCCGAAGCGCCACTGCGGCGTCTGGCCGAACGGCTGGGGGCGCCGGTCGTCCAGACCACCAATGCGCGCGGCCTGCTGCATGGTCATCCGCTTTGCGTGCCGGCCAGTCCCAGCCTGAAGACAGTACGGGCGCTGATGGCCGACGCCGACCTGGTGATTGCCGCCGGCACCGAATTCGGCCCGACCGACTATGACGGCTACAGCGATGGCGGCTTCGTCCTGCCCGCCAACCTGATCCGCATCGATATCGGCGCGGACCAGCTTGCCCGCCGCCCGGCGACGGTTTCGATCCAGGCCGATTGCGCCGAGGCGCTCGAAGCACTGCTTCTGGAAACCCGCCATGTCCGGGCAAGCGAGGGCGGTTCGTCGCGCGCCGCTACTACACGCAAAGCAGCCTTTGCCGAGCTCAATCCGACACTGCAGGGGCAGATGCGCGCCGTCGAGATGATCCGCGACGCTTTGCCGGGCGCGCTCATCGTCGGCGATTCGACGCAGCCGATCTATGCGGCCAACCTCTATTACGACCATGATCGGCCAGGCGGTTGGTTCAATGCCGCCACCGGCTTCGGCGCGCTTGGCTACGGCCCGCCGGCCGCAATTGGCGCGGCCCTTGCGATACCCGATGCGCCGGTCGTCTGCCTCACGGGTGACGGCGGCTTCCAGTTCACGCTGCCGGAACTGGGCGCCGCGCTCGACGCGCGGGTACCGGTCATCTTCGTCGTCTGGAACAACAGAGGCTACCGCGAGATCGAAACCTCGATGCTCGATGTCGGCGTCGAGCCGGTTGGCGTATCGCCGGCGCCGCCGGATTTCTGCAAGCTGGCCGAGGCTTATGGCATCGGCGCCGAACGGCTTGCCGATATCGACGCTCTCGCGGACGCGCTGAAGCGCGCCCGGGCCACCGGACTGCCGCGCGTCATCGAAATCACAGTTGACTGAAGCGCGGGTTTCCCGTTTTGGCGGGCCACGGCTGAAGTGTCGGACGCATGCAAAGACGCGACAACTGCCATGTCGAGATGTCAATTGAGTGATGGCGCAAAAGGCGCGACGCTTCGCGTCGGCGGCACAGAAATGACCTAACGATAAAAAAATGACAGGAGCGTCCAAGATGACGGAAACACTTGAAGGCAAGCATATCGTCGTGACTGGTGGGACCGGTGCGCTCGGCGGTGCGGTTGTCGGCAAACTGCTGAGCGACGGCGCGATCTGCCATGTGCCCAATGCTCATGCCGCCGCCCCTACGCATTTCCCCTTAACCTCGCATGACCGTGTCCAGCTGGTGCACAACGTCGATCTCTCGGACCCCGCGAAGGTCGAAGCGTTCTATAGCCAGGTTCCGGGCCTTTGGGGCTCGATCCATCTGGCTGGCGGCTTCACCTCGGCGCCTGTTGAAAAGATCGAGTCGGCGTCCTTTGCCGAGATGATGGACACCAATGCGCGCACCGCCTTCCTGTGCTGCCGCGCCGCGATCCGCTCGATGCTGTCGTCGGACACGGCGGGCCGCATCGTCAACGTCACCGCGCGCGCCGGGCTCGATCCGCGGCGCGGCGCCGGCATGGTCGCTTACGCCGCCAGCAAGGCGGCGGTGGCAGCCATGACGGTGGCGATGGCCGAAGAGCTGAAGCACAAGGGCATCCTGGTCAATGCCGTGGCGCCGTCGACGCTAGATACGCCGGCAAACCGCGCCGATATGCCGGATGCCGATGTCACAAGATGGGTCAGCCTCGAAGCCGCCGCCGAGGCCATCGCCTATCTCGCCTCGCCGGCCAATCAGGCGATGAGCGGCACGCTGGTGCCGCTTTACGGCAGGGCGTAACTTTCCAACCTTTACCTAGGTCAAAAAAAAACCCCGCCGGATCGCTCCGGCGGGGTTTTGTTTTGGAGCCTGTGCGAAGGCTTCGCGGTGCGAAGACTTAGCTGCCCTGCTTCTTCAGCGCGGCACCCAGGATGTCGCCCAGCGAAGCGCCGGAGTCGGTCGAGCCGTACTGAGCGACCGCTTCCTTCTCTTCGGCGATTTCCAGCGCCTTGATCGAGACCTGCAGCTTGCGGGTCTTCTTGTCGAAGGCGATGACGCGGGCATCGACCTTCTGGCCGACGGTGAAGCGCTCGGGGCGCTGCTCGTCGCGGTCACGGCTCAGGTCGGAGCGCTTGATGAAGGTTTCGATACCGCTGTCGACCAGCCGCACTTCCAGACCGCCATCCTTGACGCCGATGACTTCGCAGGTGACGACCGCGTTCTTGCGCAGTTCGCCTGAAGTCGCCGCTTCGCCGACCGTATCCTTGGCCAGCTGCTTGATGCCGAGCGAGATGCGCTCCTTGTCGATGTCGACGTCGAGCACCTGCGCCTTGACCATGTCGCCGCGATTGTACTCTTCGATGACCTGCTCGCCCGGACGGGTCCAGTCGAGGTCGGAAAGGTGCACCATGCCGTCCACGTCGCCTTCGAGGCCGATGAACAGGCCGAACTCGGTCTTGTTCTTGACCTCGCCCTCGACCTGGCTGCCGACCGGATGGCTAGAGGCGAAAGCCTGCCACGGATTCTCGAGCGTCTGCTTGAGGCCGAGCGAGATGCGGCGCTTGGCCGGATCGACTTCGAGCACCACCACGTCGACTTCCTGGGTCGTCGACAGGATCTTGCCTGGATGCACGTTCTTCTTCGTCCACGACATTTCCGAAACGTGGATGAGACCCTCGATGCCCGGCTCCAGCTCGACGAACGCGCCGTAGTCGGTGATGTTGGTGACGGTGCCCTTGATCTTCTTGCCGATCGGGAACTTGGTGCCGATCTCGGACCACGGATCGCTCTCGAGCTGCTTCATGCCGAGCGAGATACGGTGGGTTTCCTGGTTGATGCGGATGATCTGCACCTTGACCGTCTGACCGATGTTGAGGATTTCGGTCGGATGGTTGACGCGGCGCCATGCCATGTCGGTGACATGCAGCAGGCCGTCGATGCCGCCGAGGTCGACGAACGCACCGTAATCGGTGATGTTCTTGACGACGCCTTCGACAACCTGGCCTTCTTCGAGGTTCTGCACGATTTCCGAACGCTGTTCGGCGCGGCTCTCTTCGAGCACGGTACGGCGAGACACCACGATGTTGCCGCGGCGGCGATCCATCTTGAGGATCTCGAAGGGCTGCGGGTTGTGCATCAGCGGGGAGACGTCGCGGATCGGGCGGATATCGACCTGGCTGCGCGGCAGGAAGGCCACGGCGCCGTCGAGGTCGACCGTGAAGCCGCCCTTGACCTGGTTGAAGATGACGCCTTCGACGCGCTCACCCTTGGTGAACTTCTCTTCGAGACGGACCCAGCTCTCTTCGCGACGGGCCTTCTCACGGGAAAGCATCGCTTCGCCAAGCGCGTTTTCAATGCGCTCGACATAGACTTCGACGGTGTCACCAACCTTGAGGGTAGTGTCCTTGCCCTTGACGCCAAATTCCTTCAGCGGCACGCGGCCTTCGACCTTGAGGCCGACGTCGATGATGGCCATGTCCTTTTCGATCGCGGTGATCGTGCCCTTGACGACCTGGCCTTCGCCGGAATGGCCTGTTGTAAATGATTCTTCGAGCAGGCTCGCGAAATCATCGCGAGTGGGATTTGCAGCTGACATTGTTTCTCCTGGAGTGCCCCGCATCTGGAAGCGGGACGGGCGCCGTGGGTTAGCGTTGCGTTGGCCTGCCGGCGTTCCGGGCTACAAAAGCCCTGGGCCGCTCTTTAAGCGGCAATTCCGGCGCATGAAGAATGCTGGCAGGCTGGTTCGTGCCCGATATGGGTATTTTCTTCGCCTCCGACAACGGAAAGACGAGGGAAAAACCCGGATCAGACCTAGTCTCTCTTGGCCAAGACGTCATCGATGATCGCCATGGCTGCAAGAAACGCGGCTTCTATAGCCATTTCGCTGGTATCAAGCAAGTGCGCGTCGGCGGCCGGCTTCAAAGGTGAGTCGGCACGGCCCATGTCGCGCTGGTCGCGGCGCATGATATCGGCGAGGATCTCGGTAAAATCAGCGGTCCCGCCGATGCTCTCGATCTCGGCCAGCCGGCGCTGTGCTCGCACCTCGGCGCTCGCCGTCACATAGAGTTTGATGTCGGCGTCGGGGCACACCACGGTGCCGATGTCGCGCCCGTCGAGCACCGCACCCGGCGGCGTCTTGGCGAAGTCGCGCTGCTTTTCGACGAGGATGCGCCGCACGGTCGGGTACACCGCGACCTTGGAGGCCGCCTCGCCGACCGCATGCGCCGACAAGACCGTCCGGTCGAGCTTTGCCAGATCGACCTGGCGGGCAGCGGTTTCAGCCGCCGAGACATTGTCGAGCGGCAGCGCGTGCTGGATGAGCGCATAGGCCACGGCACGGTAGGTGAGGCCGGTGTCGAGCAGGTTGAGGCGGTAGTGGTCGGCCAGCCGGCGGGCGAGGGTGCCCTTGCCGGCGCCGGCGGGGCCGTCGATGGCGATGGTGAAGACGTGTGTCATTGGCAGACCGCCGAAAGGGTTGGGCGCTGGCCTGCCAACGTACCAAGGCTATTGGTTGCCACGACCGTCACCCGATCTCCGCGCCCAGCGCCGTCATCAGCCCCATGAACTCCGGAAAGCTGGTCGCGATCATGGCGGCGTCGTCAATGGTCACCGGCTTTTCCGTCGCCAGCCCCATGACCAGAAAGCTCATGGCGATGCGGTGGTCGAGGTGGGTCTGCACGGTGGTGTCCTTGCCGTTGGGATGGCCGCCAAGGCCCTTGCCGCCCGGTTTGCCGCGCACGGCAAGCGAAGCTTCGCCCTCGGTGCAGTCGACGCCGTTGAGCGTCAGCCCGTTGGCGACGGCCGACAGCCGGTCGGATTCCTTCACCCGCAACTCCTCCAGCCCCTGCATCAGCGTTTCGCCCTCGGCGAAGCTCGCAGCGACCGCCAGCACCGGATACTCGTCGATCATCGACGGCGCCCGCTCGGGCGGCACGATGACGCCCTTGAGCTCGGAGTAACGTACCCGCAGGTCGGCGACATCCTCGCCGCCGGCATTGCGTGGGTTGAGGATGTCGATGTTGCCGCCCATCTCCTGCAGCGTCAAAAGCAGGCCGGTGCGGGTCGGGTTCATCAGTACGTTTTCGATCGTGATGTCCGAACCCGGCACGATCAGGGCGGCCACCAGCGGGAAGCCGGCCGAGGACGGGTCGCCCGGCACGGCGATGGTCTGGCCGGTCAGCTTGCCCTGGCCTTCGATGAAGATGTGGCGCACGCCACGCTCGTCGGTTTCGACCGACAGATTGGCGCCAAACCCCTTCAGCATCTTTTCGGTGTGGTCGCGTGTCATCACCGGCTCGATCACCGTGGTGATGCCGGGCGTGTTGAGGCCGGCGAGCAGCACTGCGGACTTCACCTGCGCCGAGGCCATCGGCACGCGATAGGTGATCGGTGCGGCATGCTTGGGTCCATGCAGTGTGATCGGCATGCGGTCGCCCGGCGTCGCCTTCAGCACCTGCACGCCCATCTGGCGCAAGGGTTCCAGCACACGGCCCATCGGCCGGCCCGACAGCGAGGCATCGCCGATGAAGGTCGTCTCCATGTCATAGGTGCCGACAAGGCCCATGGTCAGCCGCGAGCCGGTGCCGGCATTGCCGAAATCGAGCGGGCCTTCCGGCTGCAGCAGCGCGCCGTTGCCGGTGCCGCGGATCACCCACTCGTCGCCGTTCTTCTCGATATGCGCGCCCATTGCCTTCATGGCGGCACCCGTGCGCATCACGTCCTCGCCTTCGAGCAGGCCAGTGATG
>NZ_RZPF01000349.1:0-6525 GCF_004022735.1 Mesorhizobium sp. M7A.F.Ca.AU.001.01.1.1 | reverse complement strand
ATGCCGGGCAGGCTCTCTTTTGTGCCTTCTCCCAGCCTTGAACAAGGATGCGCGCCATAGATCGCGCGCAGCCATTTGCGCTGAGCGATGGCGTTAGGGTCTCGCTCGCTGCCGACGATGCGGGAGACAATCTCGGCGCGGACGCGATCGATCGGCCCCTGCTCGAAGCGCGGCGCGTTCAGCGCGAGCCGAAGCAGGCCGAACGCCGCGTCCTGCTTTTTGGAAAGCATGCACATCGATCCGTAGATGTCGTCGCTTTGCGCGTCCAAACTCATTTCGGCGCCGGCATGGTCGAGCTTCACCTGGAAGGCACCGCTGTCGTAATGGCCAGCGCCTTCGATGAACAGGCCGGCCATCAGTTTGGCCATCCCCT
Organism: Mesorhizobium sp. M7A.F.Ca.AU.001.01.1.1; assembly: GCF_004022735.1. Classification (NCBI taxonomy): domain Bacteria; kingdom Pseudomonadati; phylum Pseudomonadota; class Alphaproteobacteria; order Hyphomicrobiales; family Phyllobacteriaceae; genus Mesorhizobium; species Mesorhizobium sp. M7A.F.Ca.AU.001.01.1.1. The sequence goes on along the minus strand of NZ_RZPF01000349.1, from coordinate 6,152 downwards.
CCTTCCCGACCGGGTCCTGCTTGGTGCCGCCCTTGAAGGCAAAGCCGATGTTGACGATTTCCACTGTGTGGTCCTCCACCAGCCAGGCGATGATGCCCTTTTCGGACTTCACCTCCTGGATGTTCATCGCAGCATGGGGCCGAGCGCCGAGCGTCATCTCTTGATTCTCCGTCTTGGGCAAGAGATAGCCCGTGGTCGAACGGTCGAACGCGAGATAGCGGGCGGCAACTGCTTTGATTTGCTCGGGGGTAACCTTGCGGATGCGATTCGGCCGTTCCTCGACATCCTTCACGGTACCGCCGGTGGCCAGCGTCGAGCCGTAGATGCTGGCGAGCCAGTCCAGGTTGTCTTCCGCAAAGATCATATTGAGCAAATAGTGGTCCTTGGCCTTGCCTAGTTCCTCGTTGCTGACACCATCCTCGGCAATGCGGGCAACTTCGGCAGCGGCCGCCGCTTCGAGATCAGCCAGCTTGGCATCGCCGCGCGGTGCGCCATAGATGGCGAACTTGGTGTCGTCGAGCATAGTGCCCTGGAAATAGACGCGGGCGCTGGAAGCGATACCTTGCTGGACAGCGAGCGCCTGGTAGAGCCGGCCGCGGTTACCGCCGCCGAGAATTTCGGCCAGCAGGTCGAGCGCTTCGGCCTCGCCCGGCTTGGCGGTGTGGTAGGACGGCACCACCCACTGCGTCGAAAAACTGGGCACGCTGACGCGGGCGTCTGAGAGCGTGACGGTGCGCCTGGTGTTCTGCTCGGGCTCAACCGGCCGGATGCGCGGCGGCAGGTCAGGTCCGCGCGCCACCTTGCCATAGGTCTTTTCGGCCAGCGCCCGCACCGTGTCCGGTTCGACATCGCCGGCCACGATCAGCACGGAGTTGTTGGGCCAGTAGTACTTTTCATAGAAGACGGTGGCGTCGACGCGGTTCAGCTGCTCGATCTCCTGCATCCAGCCGATGATCGGGATGCGATAGGGGTGGTTCTGCCACAGCGTCGCGTCGATCTCCTCATGGAGAACGTCCTGCGGGTTGGTGTCGGTGCTTGAGCGGCGCTCCTCGATGACCACATCGCGCTCGGTCTTGACGACATCGTCGGTCAGGATGAGGTTTCGCATTCGGTCGGCCTCGAAGCTCATCATCAGCTCGAGCGCCGACGGCGCCACTGTCTGATAGAAGGCGGTGTAGTCGGAGGAGGTGAAGGCGTTGTTGGAGCCGCCGATCTCGAACACTGCGCGGTCGAATTCGCCGCCCGCATGGTTGGTCGTCGCCTTGAACATCAGATGCTCGAAGAAATGGGCGATGCCGGATTTGCCCGGCGGCTCGTCGGCGCTGCCGATCTTGTACCACACCATGTGGGTGACGATCGGCGCCCGGTGGTTGGGAATGACGACCACCTCCATGCCGTTGTCGAGCACGAAATCCCTCGCCTTGCCGTCCTCCCATGCGACGGGGATCGGAGCCGGCCCCGCGCCGACCAACTCGGACGCAACGGACGTCCTGCGAAGCCCATGAGTGCGGGGCTTGCTTGGTAGTTCTGGTAGGGAGAGTGGGGTTATGGGCTGCGTTCCTGGCAAAGTGATCTGTTCCTCATTTTGAAGGATCTATGTCTCCCGAACGCCTATTGGGAGAAAGTGGATCGGCACGCGACGCCGAGCCACATGAGCCGTCAGCGTGTTGCTGGGCCTGACGCGAGCCTCATCTTTGGATGCGTCCGGGAAACTTTCGGCATGGTGAGGCCATGGGAAGTCTGCTCGTTATCCATTGGGTGTTTGCGGATACCTGAGCATGCCCCGTGCCAAGTAAGAAAGCCCCGATTCGCAAGGTTTGATCCAACCTTGATACTTGCGATATCCGACATTGTCGGGCATCCGACAGAAAGCGCCTTTCGCCGGCGCGCCGGCTATGACGCTCGCCTCCTCCGGCGTGACGACGATCCTTTGGCGGGCGCCGCGCACACCGATCTGCCCGCCTATCAGCACCGCGACATCGAAGGACAGCGCGATCGTGACTGGATGGGTCTTACGCAAACATGCAGCAGTGCCACCGCGATCAGGACTTCATCCGCCCCACAAAGACCCGAGCGCGAGGGACGACGTGTAAGGCAACATGTCATCCTCGATAATGATGCCGCGCATAAAGAGGTAAGGTCCCTCGTCGTACCGGCGAGCCCCTTCGCTGGGTCTCGCGAGGGTCTGGTTTGCGAACGTCGACCGACAGCATCACGGCATGGGCGGCCCCATCGGTAGGCAAGCATTGACCGTGCCATCAGCGTTGAGGCAGCGCAGAGCCCAATTTCCCGGTGCCAGCCGGTACGTTGGAGCTTCAACTGTGGCCAGCCAAGCGGGCCGAGGCCGTGAAACTCCTGATACCCTGGACCGTCCGGATTGCAACGCACGACGCCTTGGTCTCGCGCCAACGTCCATTGACGCTCAGCGAAGCATCATGCGGACGAGCTGGGAAAGCTTGGCCGGGCCGGCGCCTTCCCAGGCGCATGGGACGCGCGACGACCCATGTGGACCTTGGATTTCACTACGCACTTACGCTGCTTTGGCCTTGTCAGCAGCCTGAGCATAAAGCGTGCTCAGCTTTCAGGGCGAGCCTCTTTCATGTTGATAGCATCTGTCGTCATTCAGGATCGCCCCATTTTCGCATGCCGCTTGCAGCTTTCAGACTGTTGTCAGCCAGGGCCGCCATAAAGGGTCTCGTTTAACGCATTCGGGAGGCTTCATCACTCGACCACATTAATTTCGGGCCGTTCGCCGGCGCTCCGAATGGCACTTAACACCAGATCCTCTCCAAACCCGTGATGATCCAAGAGGAAAACGAAAAATCCCTAAATCATAAAAAAGCACCGATACGGTCGGCTCCAGGCTGATGAAATTGCGGTCTCACTGGCCACGCACGATACTTGCGATGGCGATGGCCATTGCAAAGGCCGGTCAAGCACCCAAGACGCTGACAAGCACGCCTCCGACCAAAGCTCGATCGTTGGCAGCCTTTCTAGCCGTATACTTGGGGCATTTTGGGACGGCGATCCGGACGCCGATTAAAACCTGCCGGTCGTCTAAATGGAATGGTTGGTCCGGGTCCTTACTGGACCTGCGCCAACCCGATCGGGCCGGCGCACAGGGGCACCCAGACAATTGGACACGTCGCCTTTGCGCGGCGGCTTGCACTTTCTCGGATGGCCTTTTTTCTCCCCGGGCGAAATCGAGCGAGCGGTGAGGCGGAGCCTTCGATTTTGCCGATCATGTCGTGTCGCTTCGATCGAACTGCTCAGACGATGATAGCGGCATTGATTGCCGCGGCCGAAATGCGTTGTGTGAAGTACGATTTCTACGCCGTATACATACTGCCGTACAGTTCGCCCTGTCAGCAGCCTTGCCAGCAATCCGCCCTGTGTCCAACTGTCGTCGAATTCACCGGTGTCATTGAGGAATTCGTATGATCGCCTCGAAACCATCATTGCGACCGCGGGCGGGCGACGCAAGCTCTAGACTGCCACCGATCCGCTGGATAACCATGTTAGCGATATGTAGACCAAGGCCTGAGCCCGCAGCAGGAGTAGCACCACGACTAAATCGCTTTGTAAGCCCTTCGAGGTCGGGGAGGGGCACCACCGGTCCGGCGTTTGCAATAGCGATGGTTCCATCAGTTTGGACGGAAACTGTTGTCGGAACAGTGGGCAGTCCATGTATCAGCGCATTCTCGATCAGGTTACGAAGGAGGATCCCAAACGCATCGACATCCACTTTGCGCATCAAAGTGGGGCAGCCGTCGACGTTAAGATGCAGGCGTCCGGCATATTGCGGCTTTTTCCTCAGGTCATCGATTTCCAGCCGAACCGATCGGACAAGATCGATCGCGTGATCCGCCATGCCAACCCCCGATTCGGCTTGAGCGAGCTGAAGCACTTTTTCGACAAGGCGGCCAAGGCTCGACAGCGCTTGCTCGATGCCGCGCGCACGCATTTTGGCCGACCCATTGGGAAGCTCGGCCACTAATCTCTGCATCTGAGCGATTGAACCTGCGATCGGCGTGCGCAGTTCATGCGCACTGTTTGCGGCGAACTCGCGTTCGGCCTCGAGAGCCGCCCGCAGACGATCGAGAAGCCGATTGACGGATGCCGCGATTGGAGCCAACTCTGCCGGGAAATCGCCCAAGTCCATTGGTGACAGATTGCCGCCGTCGCGCGATCCGATCTGCTGTCGCAGTACCTCGATTGGCCGCAGCGAGCGCCGGATCACGATCCACCAAACAGCTAAGCTAAAGGGCAGGAGCACGAGTGTCGGAAGGAAGACAAAAAGTGCGCCCTTCGCGATTGTGGTACGGCGGCCATCAAGCGGTTCGGCCAACTGATGATACACGCCGTCTTGGATCTCCTCTGTGTAGACGCGGTAATCAGCGTTTCGCCAAAAGCCGTTACTCAGGGGAGCATCAGGGAAGGGCTGCTGACCCTCTTCCGGTTCAGAAATAAGCACTACCCCGTACTTATTAATAACCTGCTCACGATAGGTCCAGTACTTTTCATAAGTTGGCAAGTGGTTATTGTATTGATCAACGTGTTTTCCATTCAAGACCTTGATCAGCTCTGGTTCTCTGTACTCTGCGCTCCCCTGGAGCAAGTCATCCGAACTTTCGTTTACATTATTGCAAAAAATGAACGCAGCAATGGTTGGGGCGGCGATCCAAACCAGGAGCGTTGCCCCGCCTAACCACGATATCAGCTTTCTCGTCATGCTGTTCGAGTTCGTCATGTGACCACGAGCCTGTATCCGGAGCCACGCACGGTTGCTATTCTATCCCCGCCGATCTTCTTGCGGAGCCGGCTGACATAAACCTCCACTGTGTTGCTCTCGAACTCCGAATTGAATGAATAAAGCGCGTGCTCGATCCTCCCCTTTGAAACGACCGAACCGGGCCGGCGTAGAAGGCAGTCGAGCACCGCCCATTCGCGTCCAGACAGGTGGACCTCCTGCCCGTCGCGGAAGAGGCGTCGCTCGGCTGCCTGTATGGAAAGCGTCCCAACCGAAAATTGCGGCTCCGGAAAATGCCCTTGGCGACGTGCCACTGCACGGATGCGTGCCGAGAGTTCCCCCAGATCGAACGGCTTGACCAAATAGTCGTCGGCGCCAGCGTTGAGCCCCTCGATGCGATGCGAAATCCGATCGCGGGCTGTCAGAATGATGACCGGCGTTGTATCAAGCCCCTTGATCAGCTCCCGCAGATAGTCGATGCCATTGCCGTCCGGCAGGTGAACGTCGAGCAAAATAACGTCGTAGCCGGCCACAGCTGCATGACCGCGCGCTCCGGACAGGCCCTCGGCCCAGTCGACCGCGTGGCCACCAGCCACCAAATGATCGTGCACAGCACTTCTAAGGTCGTCGTCGTCTTCAATGAGCAGTATTCGCATCAGGCTGCCGAGCTCCGGTATGAGGGCAAGGCTCCTGCCTTATTGATCGAAGCTGACAGTAGGCTGAACCGGCGCCAGCGAATATCTGGGGGCTTTCAGGCTGCTGTCAGCTACAATTGCAAGAAAGGGGTCGTTAACAAAGCCAAACGAAGAGGCCTTATGAAACCCCTCCTGATCTCGGCACTTTTGCTCAATGTGACCACCGGCGGCTGTACACTGGTTGGCGGGCAATTCGACGTGGCGGTCAACGAATGGCAGCCGCGCCACGCGTCAATGTCCAGGCTTGAAACTGACAGGTGTCTTAAATACGAGGGCACCGTAGCGGGTGCCTCCAGTTATCGAACAGTGCCTAGCAGGTCAGAAGTGCACTTTGACCATAGGGGTCGTCCGTATTTTCGGCGCTCGCGAACAGAGTCGACGGTCAATCGATGCGCCACTGCCAGAGTCTGGAACGGTCAAGTGTTTGTTATCCCCCGTCCGGGCCATATTCTCTGCCGAGGACCAAGAAGGCCCTATTTTCGGTGCCCACGAACAGAGCCAACGGTCAATCGATGCGCCACTGCCAGGGTCTGGAACGGTCAAGTGTTTGTGATCCCCTGTCCCGGCCGTGTTCTCTGCCGAACTCGCCCTTGTAGTCGGCACACCAAAGATCGTTAGGGCGACAGCCGTTTGAAAGTGGTGTCCCCGTCGCCCTGTTGCGCCTGCGCTTGCGGCGCTCGACCATGCCGTGGCGGTCGAGCACGGCA
>NZ_RZPF01000348.1:0-6531 GCF_004022735.1 Mesorhizobium sp. M7A.F.Ca.AU.001.01.1.1 | reverse complement strand
GTGTGGGCGCAGTTCGCAATCAATGTGGCCTTCGCGATCTTCCCCTCCGCAAGCCTCAGCTTCCTGGGGCTGGGCGTGCCTCCGCCGGCTCCGGATTGGGGCGGCATGGTGCGCGACGGTTCGATGTTCCTGCCGATCCTGCCGCTGCTCAGCTTGGGGCCGGGTGCTGCGGTCGCCCTTACCGTTTTCACATTTTATCTAGTCGGGTCGAGCATGAACGAGGCCGCGTCCCGCAATGATCGCTGATTGGAGCAGGGAAATGACGTCTAGCCAGGTCGAGCCGCCGCTGCCGGCATTCATAGAACAACGCCTGCAGGAGTTCGCGGGTCCGGAAGGTGCGTTGAAGGCGCGGCGATGGATGCGGCCGGCCGATGTGTTGATGCGCGTCGAGAACCTTCGCTGCTTCAAGGCTTCGCGCGTCAGTTTTGCCGATATGCTGCTGCGCAGGATCGTTCGCGAACGCTGGCAGATAAGAATGATCTCGGCGGAGTGCGACGATGACGGCGCGGCGAGATTTGTCTACCGGATCGACGCGGAAGGCCATTCCTTCTCCTATATCGCCCGAGCATATCCATGGGACGGAATCGAAAAAGTCGGACGCCGCTCCGACGGCGCGGATCGCGACATGTTCGGCGCGCTCTTCGTCAATCTTGCCAGCCAACAGCGTATCCAGCGGGAATTTGAAACCTTCGACATCAAGGCTGAAGGCCAGATGCGCACGGATTCGGATGTGGTCGGCTGGACCCCCGCCAATCGCAGCAGCCGGCATTTCGACGCCGTCGTCGAAGCATTGTCCCGCGGCGAACAGCCTGCCCCAGAGCTTGGCATCGCCTACCTCATGCGGAACGGTGGCTTTCAAAGCAGTGGCAGGAACGGCACGGTTTCCTATCCCGGCATTCCCGAGGAGCACCCGCTGGCGCACCCGTTCTTTGCGGACATCTTCGCGATCTACCTGGTTCGGCTTGTCTCCATCGATCTCGTCAATGCCGTGGCGCGGCGGCGCAATTCGGACGCGGCGCAGCTCGACATCGCGATCGCGCGCGGGCTTGGAATAGGCAACTCCTCAGGTCAGGGGATGTGTGTAGCCCTCCAACGCTGGCCGCATTGGGTCGCCACCTGGGTGACCGTGCGCGAGGCAGCGCTTGGCTACGCAAAAAGCCTGCCGGTCGAAGCGGGAAGCATTGCACTTGTCCGCAGCTCGATAGAGAGCACCATACGTATCTATGCGCAGACTGACCCACAGACGCAGGACTATGTGGCGGCTAACGAAACCATCATCGAGAACTTGAAACGCATTTCGGCAAGCCTGCGCGAAGGTCAGTGGCATTGCTGGGGCGACGTTGCTGCGCACGTCGCGGAGGTCATGGATGGCGAGACCAGTGAGCAGTTTCACAGCTTGCTTCTCGACGTAGTGCCGGACTTCTGTGACGCCATCGCGCCCTATTTCCAGATCGGCGCAGGCCGCAAGCGGCAACTTCAGCCAGCAATGAGGATCGGTGAACTGCGCGAGATCCTGCGCAGAAATTACGTCTGGGCCTTAACTGCCGACCGTACGCTCGCCGAAACGCACCAGCATTTCTGGTACCATTCGATCGACAATGGCGAACAGAGACGCGGCGAGAGAATCGTCGATCCGCACGAGCGTTTCGAATCCTTCATCGATCATATCGGACTGATCCAGAGGCTGGCGGCAGTGCTGGTCAGCCGTGATGATAACGAGCACGTCGGCGATGTCGTCCTCGACCATCCGGATCTGCACTACGCCATGTCGCGCGTGCAGTATCTGGATGGCCTACCCTACGCCGAAATACGGGATCCGCTCGCGCATCGCGATTTCGTCCCCGCCGAGCTCATACGTTTTTTCCTTGCGTCGCTGGGCATTCGTGGCTCGACGCCGCTCAGCATCCGCTATGTGCGGGGCACTTTCTTCCAAGATCAGCCGCTGCCTTCGGAAATCCTGACGCCTGACAGGCCGAGTCCCCAGCTTCGCAAGCATGACAATGAGGTTGCCCTGTGAGCATGACCACCGTTGCATATTCCGAACTGACCCGCATCCTACCATGGTCGCTTAGAGCTCTGGGGTATGCGTTCGGCACCGCTGATCGGGGGGCTCATATCGTGGCAGCGGGTGCAGCACTCGATCCGGCTGTTCTGGACGATATCCGTCAGGCAGGCCCGCGGCCCTCTCATGGCTTCAGCTATCACAAGTCGAACGGCCTCACGATGCTGGATGCCGCTGGCATTTCATTTCTGGAAACCGGACCAGCCGCAGTCGATGCTCTCGCCGCCCATGTAAGCGACGCCAAATGGGAGCTATGTCGGATATCTTCGGCGACCGAGTTGTCGCTTGTTCCGGCCACGCTGATCGGCGCGATGAACTACAATCTCTCTTCTATCGGTATCGTCGCCCGCGACGGAACCTTCGACTGGCTGTTGGCTGAACCGGATCCAAGGGGTGTGCTGTATTCGGGCCAAGGGGAAGATACCCTAGCGGCGCTCCTCGGCGGCGAAACGGCAGCCTTGAAATCGATCGACGCCGCCAGGCCGGCGCCGGGGTGCGCGCTTCTCATGGTCAGCGCCCGCAGACCTGAACTGAAGGCGTCCGGATGCGCTGCCGTTCGGCCTGGGGCGAAGATCGCCTTGGCACACAACAAGGGTATTCCCGTATCGCGCGAGACACTGGATGCGCTGTACGGGCTCGAAATGCTCACCTGGGCTCCAACGTCGGAGCGCTCCCGCTCGCAGGCGGGCTTCACTGTTGCACCGGCACCAAGCTCATGAATGAACCGATATCCAATCCGGTGGTTGAGGTGAACGGCCTCAGCGTCGCTTTCGGCAAGCATCAGGTGGTGCATGACGTCGATCTGGCCATCCATGCCGGCGAGACGCTGGCGCTTGTCGGCGAGTCGGGATCCGGCAAGAGCGTCACTTCCATGACGATAATGGGACTGCTTGCCGGCAATACCCATGTGAGCGGTTCGGTCATTGTCGATGGCCAGCAAGTGGTGGGCGCGTCGACATCGACATTGCGGCAGGTGCGTGGCGGCATTGCCAGCATGATCTTCCAAGAACCGATGATGAGCCTGAATCCGGTGCTGCAGGTCAGCACCCAGATCAAGGAAATGCTGCGCCAGCATCGACCCTTGAGCGATGCCGAGGCGCGGGAGGAGGGCATCCGGCTTTTCGACCGCGTTCGCATTCCGGACGCGCGGCGGCGGTTCAACGACTATCCTCACATGTTCTCCGGGGGAATGCGGCAAAGGATCATGATCGCCATCGCCTTGGCGTGCTCGCCGAAGCTGCTTATCGCCGATGAGCCGACAACAGCGCTCGATGTGACGATACAGGCACAGATCCTCGACCTCCTGGACGAGGTCCAGCGCGATACCGGCACCGCGATCCTGTTCATCACGCATGACATGGGCGTAGTGGCCAACATCGCCGACCGCGTCATGGTCATGCACAAGGGACGTGTGGTGGAGATGGGAGCAGTAAAGGACGTTTTCGAACGTCCGCGCGAGGACTATACGAGGATGCTGATCGACGCGGTCCCGCGCTTGGGGCAAGGCGTGGCCCGCACCTACCGCGCGCCTGCCAAGGATGCTGTGCCCAAGCCGGTTTTGAGCGTGCGCAACCTGGTGACCCGGTTCGATGTGCGTGGCGGAGCAATGCGCCGCAAGGTTGGGCGTCTCCATGCCGTCGAGGGTCTAAGCTTCGATATCATGCCTGGAGAAACGCTGTCGCTTGTTGGCGAGTCCGGCTGCGGTAAGTCGACCACCGGCCGCAGCATCCTGTTTCTCAATCCGCCGGATTCCGGCGAAGTGGTCTTCGACGGACGCACGGTGCGGCGCGACAACAGGTCCGATCTTTCGGACCTCCGACGCAACGTGCAGATGATCTTCCAGGATCCTTTCAGTTCCCTGGACCCGAAGCAAAACGTCGGTGCAATCCTGGCAGAGCCCCTGCTATGCCATGGGTTGGCGACCAAGGCCAAGGCTTTGGAGAAGGCGAAACATCTTCTGGAGCGTGTCGGCCTCGAACCGTCGATGATAACCCGTCTTCCGCACGAGTTTTCCGGCGGTCAGCGCCAGAGAATTTGTATCGCCCGGACCCTGATGCTCGACCCGAAGGTCATCATAGCCGACGAGGCCGTCTCGGCGCTCGACGTTTCGGTCAAGGCCCAGGTGATCGACCTGCTGCTTGAGCTGCAGGAGGAACTACGGCTGTCATACCTCTTCATCAGTCACGACATGGCTATTGTCGAACGTGTCAGCCACCGCGTGGCTGTCATGTATCTTGGCGAGATCGTGGAGATCGGGCCCAGCCGCGAGGTGATAGGGAATCCGAAACATCCTTATACCCAAAAGCTGATGTCGGCGGTGCCGGTCCCAGAGCCGACCGCCGACAGGCACCGCTTGATCGGCAAGCCGGTGACCGAATTGCCGTCGCCCATGCGGTCGCTCGATTTCATTCCGCCGAAGCGGCAGCCTCGCGTGGTTGGACCCGACCACTTCGTGATCGAGTGACAGGCTCTAAAGGGCGCTTCAGATGGACGCCTTTGGACGAATCCGAGCAAGGCGCTTCCCTATACCGATGGAGAATTCGATGAACACATATGCTGAGCAGTTCCAAATTGGAGTGAAGGCGGCGTCCTTTTTACGACAGGACAAAAAACTCCTTATCGATGGAAAATGGGTGCCGGCTCGGTCCGGGAAGGTTTTCGACACATATGATCCGGGCACGGGACGCGTAATTGCGCAGGTTCCGGAGGGCGACACCAAGGATATCGACATGGCCGTCAAAGCTGCCCGGCGGGCCTTTGAAGAAGGCCCATGGAGCCGCATCACGCCCAGCGAGCGTGGACGTCTCATCTGGAAACTCGCGGATCTGCTGGAACAGAACGCCGATGAACTGGCCGAACTGGAGGTTCTCAACAATGGCAAGCCGCTTGCCAATGCTAGGAATTCAGACGTTGCGCTCAGCGTAGATATGTTCCGCTACATGGCGGGCTGGGCGACCAAGATCACGGGGGAAACCATTTCGATCTCGGCGCCGGACAAGTACCATGCCTTCACCGTGCGTGAGCCGGTCGGGGTCGTCGGGCAGATCATTCCGTGGAATGCGCCACTGCTCATGCTGGCCTGGAAGGTCGCTCCGGCGCTGGCCACCGGCTGCACGATCGTGCTCAAGCCGGCAGAGCAGACCCCGCTGACAGCGCTGCGCTTCGGCGAACTGGCCCAGGAGGCCGGCATTCCCGCTGGCGTGATCAACATCGTGACCGGTTTTGGGCCGACGGCGGGCGCGGCGATCGCCTCACACCCGCAGATCGACAAGGTTGCCTTTACGGGTTCCAGCGAAATCGGTCGTATAATCGTCAGGGCCGCCGCTGGCAATTTGAAGAAAGTGTCGCTCGAACTGGGAGGGAAGTCGCCCGTTATCGTCTTTCCCGATGCTGACATGTCGGTTGCCATTCCCGGTGTCACGCAGGGCATTTTTGCCAATAGCGGCCAGGTCTGCACTGCGGGATCGCGACTGTTCGCCCATAAGAAAGTGTTTGACCAGATCGTGGATGGGATCGGCCAGCGGGCCGGGAATATCCGGGTCGGCCATGGCCTCAGCGAAGGCGTCCAGATGGGCCCCGTCATTTCCCCGGTCCAGTGCAACCGCGTAATGGACTATATCGAGCAGGGCAGGAGCGCCGGCGCAACGGTGGCGTTTGGCGGCACGCGGATCGGCAACGAAGGCAACTTCATTGCCCCCACGGTGCTGACCGATACCCGACCCGACATGGCGGTGGTGCAGGAAGAGATTTTTGGTCCCGTCCTGTGCGCCATGAGTTTCGATGACGACGACCTGGAACAGATCGCCCGGCAGGCGAATGACAGTATCTTCGGGCTTGCCGGCAGTGTCTGGACGCGGGACCTGAGCGTCGCCCACAAGATGGTACGGCGAATTCGCGCCGGCCGGATTGGGGTCAACGTACACGGTTCGGTTGATGCGGCGATACCCACCGGCGGCTTCAAGCAATCCGGCTGGGGCAGAGAACGGGGACAAGAAGGGCTGAACCTTTACACGGAGACCAAGTCGGTGATTATGTCGCTTTGAAGGGCTGCCAAAAACGGCATTGTGGGGCAGGGATGTCGCATTTCTATCGCTCCAAATAAACGATCACACCGGACAATTGGCTAATTTTGCTTCTATCAACCCGTCGCGCCGCCCGACCAGCATCGCTCATTGTCCATGAAAAGGAAGAAAGCCCGGCCAGGCGTGGCAGCCAGCTAAAGCTTTTCAGGCTTGGCGATGACTTTCGACGCATTCACGCCGGCTCTGATATTTCCCGAGCAGCGAACCATTCGGACCGTCGACCGTGTTTGCAGGGTAGTGCGTGAGTAGTATCGGACACATAGAATGTGAAATGCGACATCGCCTAAGCGATAGCAGTCATAGTTCGCGCACCTCTTGAACCAGACCGTCTACGATAACTCTTATCTTAGCCGGCAGAGCCTTTGTACGCAGCCCAAGGACGTTGAC
>NZ_RZPF01000347.1:0-6537 GCF_004022735.1 Mesorhizobium sp. M7A.F.Ca.AU.001.01.1.1 | reverse complement strand
GGAACACCGCCGCCAGCAGCGCGAATGTCAGGATCAGCCCGAAAGTGCCGCTGCCGATCAGCGCCGTGCGGCCGGGAAATTCGAGCGGGTTGATGCCGAACAGGCCGAGCCAGAAGAAGGTTTTCGACAGGCCGTCGAAGGACACCGACGACAGGGCGAGCAGCAGGAAAGCCATGCCGCTGGCCGGCAAGGGCTCCGCGGCCAGCAGCTTGGCGCCCGGCCAGCACAGGGCAAGCCGGCCATGTTCGTTCCGTACCACAATTGCGAAACGCGCCACCATGGAGAAGAAGACCGTCAGGAATTCGCCGCTGCGGCTCCAGCCGCGATAGCCGAACGCCAGTATGGCGAGGAAAGAGAATAGCCAGTAGAGGCCGGCGGCCACGGCCAGACGCGCCGGATCGTCGGGCGCCGGATCGATGAGTTCGAACCAGGCAAAGGCGAAGAACAAGATGGCCGCAGGCCAGCAGCCGACCCATCGGGGCAGGCGCCATGTCCCGGTCCCGAACAGGCGCGAGGCGATACGCCATGGTCCATACCAGGGGTTCAGCCATGACCAGAGATCGCCGAAGAGGCCTTGCAACAGCGTGACGCCGGCCCACAAAAGGGTCCAGATCACCAAAGGCAGCGGGTTTGAAAGCGGGTCGTGGCTGCCGAAAAGGCCGGCGGCGATGAGAATTGCAAAGCCGGCAAAGGATATCAGGCTGATGGCGGCGCGGGCGCTGTCGCCGAAGGTGAACAGCGGCAGGCGTCGGCGCCAGAAGCGGGCAAGCGAAGCCGCCGGCAGCAGCGCCAGGACGAGGAAGCTGACGGCCACGGCGAAGGCGCCTCCGACCAGATAGTAGCCGGTCGGCAACAGCAGGACGTGGCCCCGGTCGGAGGCGTGGGCGAAGGCTGGGGTGGGGAGGAGGGCAAACAGCGCCGCAGATAATAACGCCAACAGCTGATGGCAGTGCTCTACGAGGCCCCCCTCTGTCCTGCCGGACATCTCCCCCTCAAGGGGGGAGATTGGCAACTTTGGCTTCTGTGTCTCTTCTTCAGCGTTGAAAATTGGCGAAAGCCGCCGCGAAATCCAATCTCCCCCCTTGAGGGGGAGATGGCCGGCAGGCCAGAGGGGGGCGCCTGGGCTCCGCATCTCAATCACAGCAGCGTCTCCAACAACCCGGCCGCTTTCTCCGGCCCATTCTGCGCGTGCATCTGCGCCGATGTCTTCGCCAGCTTGGCTTTCATCGCCGGGTCGGTCAGGCAGGTCTCGATCTTGGCAACCAGCTCGGCATCGGTCCAGTCGTAGCGCGGCATGCCGAAGCCGTGGCCGGTTTCCTCGACGCGGGTGGCGTTGTCGTGGCCATCCCAGACATAGGGCATGATGATGGCCGGTTTGCCGAAATAGAGGCACTCGGTGAACGAGTTGTTGCCGCCATGGTGGATGACGGCATCGACCTGCGGGATCACCGAGGGCTGCGGAAACCAGCTGTCGACAATGACGTTACCGGGCACGTCCGTGTACTGGTCCTTGTAGCCGCCGACATTGACCAGAGCCCTGTAGCGCGTCTTGCCCAATGTCGCGATGATGCGCTTCAGCAGATCGACATCGCCGGCGCCCAGGCTGCCGAAGGAGACGTAGAGCAGCGGCCCGTCATTGTTCCTGGAGAAGGTCGGCACCGTGTACGGCTTTTCGTGCCGCACGCAGCCTTCGAGGTACTGGAATTTTGCCGGGTCGAGCGGATGGCGGCGCTTGAATTTTGCCGCTTCGGGGTAGAGCAGCAGGTTCAAATAGGGCGAGGCTTCGAAGAACTGGCCGATCGGATAGGGCGCCTCGTGGTTGGCGGTGAGAAAGCCGTTGAAGTCGTCATGGATCGGCTTGATCACCGCATTGAAGTGGTCGCGGTAGCGCTGGTGGCCGGCATGGTCGTTCTCGCCGCAGCCGGAGAGATGGGGCGGGATGTCCTCGTCCTCGATCTCGTTTTCCGAGCAGGAGATGACGCGCACCCACGGCTTGCCGTACTGCTTGATGGCCGGGAACAGGATGACGTTGTCGACGCAGATCACATCCGGCTTGATGGCTGAGAGAACGCGCGGCAGATCCTTCTGCGCCCATTTGGCGCTGTCGACGATCGCCGTCCAGCAATCCTTGACGTAGTTGTCGACCTGGTCGTAGGGCGATTTGCGGAAGTTCGGGATATGGCCGTTGATGAAATCCTCCCAGAATTTCGCCATCTGCTCGGGCGGCATCGGCTCCGACAGGTTCACCGGATGCGCCTCGAAGCCGTAGCCCTTGTAGACATCGACGAAGCCGGGGTCGGACAGGAACACCGCCTTGTGGCCGCGCGCTTCGACTGCCTGGGCGATACCGACGGAATTGAGCGCCGGGCCGTAGGCGGCTTCTGGAAAAAACGCGATCGTCTTCTGCGCCATCAGGCTTCTCCTGTCATTCTGCGAAAATTCTGACATCGGCGGCATCCCAGCCGAGTTCGACCTGGTCGCCCGACGAGACCGGCCGGCGGTCGGCGGCATCTGCGGTGACGCGCACCAGGAACGGCTTTGGCGACAGGGGCGTGCGGACATGCAGCTGCAGGTCCAGCCCCTGATAGGCCAGCGCCTCGACCGTGCCGGTGATGCGGTTGGCGGTTTCCGCCGATGGGAATAGCCGGATGCGCTCAGGGCGCACCGAAGCGACAGCGGATGCGCCGGGCGAGAGCGTTGCCGGAACCTTGCCTGATATGCGTGCGCCATTCGTGGCTACAACGCCATCGACGGCGGCTTGGCCCGGCACGAAATTCATCACGCCGATGAAGTCGGCGACGAAGCGATCGGCGGGGTGTTCGTAGATCGCGTGCGGCGTGTCGCATTGCAGCAATCTGCCGTCTTTCAGCACCGCCATGCGGTCGGCCATGACGAGCGATTCCTCCTGGTCATGGGTGACGATGACGAAGGTGATGCCGACCTCGTGCTGCAGGCGCTTCAATTCCAGCTGCATGGCGCCGCGCAGCTTCTTGTCGAGCGCGCCGAGCGGCTCGTCGAGCAGCAGCAGGCGAGGCCGCTTGACCAGCGCGCGGGCAAGCGCGACGCGCTGCTTCTGGCCGCCCGACAATTGCTCCGGCTTGCGGTCGGCGAAGGGGACGAGCTCGGTCGTCGCCAGGATGGCATCGACGCGGGAGCGGATTTCAGCTGTTGGCAAACGTTCCATCTCCAGGCCGTAGGAGACATTGGCGCGAACGCTCATATGCGGAAACAGCGCATAGGATTGGAACATCAGATTGACCGGCCGCTTGTTGGGCGGGGTTTTGGCGATGTCACGTCCGTCGAGCAGGATGCGCCCGTCATTGGGCGTCTCGAAACCGGCCAGCATGCGCAAGAGCGTGGTCTTGCCGCAGCCGGACGGGCCGAGCAAAGCGAAGAACTCGTTCTCGCGGATGTCGAGCGAGATGCCGTCGACGGCCATCACCCTGCCGAAATTCTTCGACACATGATCGATGGCCAGCAGAGTGCGGGGTTCGCTCATTGGCCGATGATCCCACGGTTGAGCCGCTGCGACAGGGTCAGCGCGGTGATCGAGACCGCCATGACGATGGTCGCCAGCGCGTTGATCTCCGGCGTGATGCCGAAGCGGATCATGGCGTAGATCTGCATCGGCAGCGTCGTCGAGGCGCGGCCGGCGCCAGCGGTGAAGAAGGCGATGATGAACTCGTCGACCGAGAGCGTGAAGGCGAGCAGCGCCCCTGCAATCACCGCCGGCGCGATGACCGGCAATGTCACCCGCCGGAAGGTGGTGAGCGCGGAGGCGCCGAGATCGGCGGAGGCCTCGACGATCGACCAGTCGAAACTCTTCAGCCGCGCGCGCACCACCGAGCAGACGAAGGCGAGGTTGAAGACGACATGGGCGAGGATGATGGTGTGCAGGCCCATGGTTAGATTGAGCATGGAGAAGAACGAGAGCAGCGCGATCGCCAGCACGATGTCGGGAATGATCATCGGTGCGAAAATCAGCGCTTCGAGGGCCTTGCCGTATTGCCGGCGCATCTCGATGCCGATCGCCAGCAGCGTGCCGAGCAGAGTGGCGATCGCGGTCGAGACCAGCGCCACGATCAGCGTGTTGAGGGCCGCGGACAGGATCGCCGAATTCGAGGCCAGCGAGACATACCATTTCAGGGAGAATCCCGACCATGCCGTCGGCAACCCGCCTTCGTTGAAGGACAGCGCCACCAGCACGGCGATCGGGATGTAGAGGAAAGCGAAGACCAGGCTGAGCACGAGCCAGAGCGTGCGCCGCGTGGCAGGGGAGCGCTCAGCCATCGGTGTCTCCGCCGGCTTGCGTGACGTGACCCGAGGCGCGATTGGCGGCCAGCGCTTGCGCCATCAGTACCAGAAGCATGATGGCAATCAGCGCCATCGCCAGTGCCGCCCCGAAAGGCCAGTCGTTGGCGGTCAGGAACTGGTCGTAGACGAGGTTGCCGATCATCTGGAAGCGGCCGCCGCCGAGCAGCGCGGGCGTGACGAAATTACCGATCGACAGCACGAAGACGAAGACCGCGCCGGCGGCGATGCCCGGTACGGTCAGCGGCAGGATGACACGACGGAACGTGGTGGCTGCCGAAGCGCCGAGATCACGCGAGGCCTCGGCGAGTTCCGGGTTGAGTCGCGACAGCGGCGCGTAGCAGGCGAGAATGACGAAGGGCAGGTAGTTATAGACCAGGCCGGCGATGACGGCGCCTTCGGTGTAGAGCATCGACGGCGGCTCGCCGGTGTAGCCGAACCAGCGCAGCAGCTGGGTAATCAGGCCTTCGCGGTTGAGCAGCACGATCCAGGCATAGGTGCGGATCAGATAGTTGGACCAGAACGGCAGCACGGCGAAGAACAGGAACACTGGCTGCCACCGGCGCGGTGCCGCCGATATCGCGTAGGCGGCAGCATAGCCGATCACCACCGCGATCAGGGTCGCGGTGCCGGCGATGCGCGCCGAATTGAGGAAGATGCCGGCATAGAGCGGGTCGAAGACCAGGCCGAAATTCTCCAGCGTGAAGGTGTATTCGATGCCGCCATAGATGCCACGCCGGAAGAAGGCGAGCGCCAGTACCAGCGCGCACGGCACCACCATCAAGGCCGCGAGCCAGGCCAGCGCCGGGGCCATCAGCAAGGAGGAACGAAGTCTGGTTGAGGACACGATTGGGTACCGCATTCAGCGGCCGACGGCGGAAACCCGCCGTCGGCCGTGGTCTCTGATGTGCCGCCGCTTACTGCGCAGCCTTGATCTCGCTGACGATCTTCGAATAGTCGCGCTGGGCGTCGCCGACGTCACGCAACTGCTCGAATTTGACGAGATCGGCCACCGGCATCGCCATGTTGGGGAATTTTGCCAGAAAATCGGCCGGCAGGCTCTCCATGGCCGGCTTGTTCGGCACCTTGTAGTCGATGTTCTGCGCCGCCCAGGCGTGGTTCTTGGCGTCGAGCATGAAGTTGATGAACTGGAAGGCGGCGTCCTTGTTGGCGGAGGCCTTCATCACCACCATCGTGTCGACCCAGAGGTCCGAACCTTCCTTGGGAATGACGTATTTGATCTCCGGCTTTTCGGCGATGCCGTAATTGCACCAGCCGTCCCAGGCCTGCACCATCAGTGCCTCGCCGGACACCAGCTTGGAATAGAAGGTGGTGTCGTCATAGGCGAGCAGGGTCTTCTTGGCCGAGATCAGCAGATCCTTGACCTCGGCCATCTTGGCCGGGTCGGTTTCGTTGACCGAATAGCCCTTGTCGAGCTGGCCGGCGGCCAGCAGCCAGCGGTCGGTCGCCAGCATGGTGGTCTTGCCCTTCAATTCGTCGGAGGGCGCGAGCAGGTCGCTCCAGCTGGCCGGTGCGACCTTCATCAGATCCGAGCGATAGCAGAGGCCGGTGGTGCCCCAGGTGTAGGGCACCGAGAAGGCATTGCCGACATCGTGCGGCAGCTTGGCTGCTTCCGGATAGAGGTTGGCGAGGTTGGGGATCTTGGCGTGGTCGATCGGCTCGGTCAGGCCGAGCTTGTTCAGCACCTCGGCGAAGGGTGAGGAGACAAAGACCACGTCATAGCCCTTGCCGCCGGCGGCGATCAGCTTGCCCATGATCTCTTCATTGGTGGCATGCACCACCACTTCGCCCGAAACGCCGGTTGCGGTCTTGAAGGCGGCCATGGCGTCGGGTGCCATGTAGCCGTCCCAGTTGGAAATGACGAGGTCGGCAGCCGTCGCCGGCGCGGACAGCGCCAAGGCCAGGCCAAGTGCGATCGAAGATGTTTTCAGCGCACGGCGCCGCAGGCTGGTAGCGGTCATGACAGACTCCCATTCGGTTGATCGTCGAATTTCATTCGCCGGACCAACGCTTGCGACCCTTGCCGCTGCCTCGATCCTGTTCCCTCGGTCTTTTTCTCGCCGATTGTGCTGACAGTACTATTGCAGAAAAAAGTACGTCAATCCATAATTTGTCAAACGACCGAGGAAACTGGCCGATTGCGTCCGTTCGGGCGATCGGTCAAATCAATGCGGTCATCTCGTTTTCCGCTGGACCAGCCATGCA